>CAMJMF010000069.1 GCA_946406925.1 uncultured Spirochaetales bacterium
ACATTCCATATATTTTTGAAGAGAAGCCACAGCTAATAGATCAGTTTGCAGGATTTACATATTATCCGAATACATTATCACATGGATGTTTTACTAATTTTGGAACTCCAGGTCTTTTTGGTGGATATGAATATACACCTGCAGAAATGAATAAACGTGATACAGAACTTATCAAAGACAAACATAATGAAGCCCTAAAACTTCTTCCTGTCCTTTTTAATAATAATGATTTTGATGTTACAGTTTGTGATCCGCCTTATGCTAATTATAAACTTGTCCCTGATCTATCAATATTTGATGATTACCCAAATATTAAGAGATATTTACTCACTGGAGTTGTAAGAGATGATAATCTAATAGTAAATGCTGATAAGAATTCTCTTTCACAAAACGAGCGTAATTTTTTTTGTTACAGTATCTTTAAATCTTTGCCTCTTGCCTTTGGTGAAGTTTTTTATAACAAAGGTAATTACTATTCATCAAAAAATGTTTCATCCTTATCTTTTGATAAATTATTTTTTGATGAGTTTTCTGTTTTAACTAAACTCTCGAATTTGACAAATATTATAGAAGAAAAAAGAAATTGTTATCTTTCTATAACGAATGGTGCTACACATAATCCGACTAAACTTCAACTTCCGAATTACGAATTAAAAACTGTAGTTAATAATTCAGGTTATAAAACCGCTGCGGATGATCATATAAAAATGAACGATAATGAACAGATTATTCATTATCATGCGAATGTAGCATCATTAATGGAGCTTGGAAAATGGTTTGATTTTATGCGTGAAAATGATGTTTTTGACAATACTCGTATTATACTTGTTGCAGATCATGGATTTGGTTTAGGACAGTTTGATTATATGCTTATGAAAAATCCTGAAATTGATGTTGAATGGTGTAACCCTCTTTTAATGGTAAAAGATTTTAATTCGAAAGAATTTACTACATCAAATGAATTTATGACTAATGCTGATGTTCCGACTTTGGCATTACAAGATATAATAGAGAAACCTATTAATCCTTTTACTGGTAAATTGATTTCAGATGCAGATAAGAATTTGCATCCCCAAATTATTACGACTTCATGGAGTTGGAATATAACGACAAATATAGGTACGGTATTTGATACTAGTGATGAACATGGGCACTGGTATTCTGTACACGACAATATATTTGAAGAAGGAAACTGGCAGTTATTAAAATAAATTTACAAGATTATTTGGATGTTATTTTTGGGACAACTTTATTCCAGTTTTTCCAATTCATATTGTACGCTACAAAATGTGCCCGATATGCTCGCTTTCCGCTGAAATTTCTAAGCAGGAAGCAGAAAAACTTCTTAATGATTAATCCGCGCTAAAATGCCATGAATAAACAGGAAGCACTTTTTTCGTATTTATCAGCTCAATTATCTCTGGACAAAGAAGCGGCGCAGCAGATTGCCGGGCTTTTCAGCTTTATGCATTTCGAAGCCGGCAAAGAAATTATCCGCATGGGCGAACGCTCGGATTCTATGTATCTTGTGCTGAAAGGCTTTGTGCGTGCGTTTTATATAGACGAAAACGGCAGCGAAATTACAAAGTGCTTTGCAAAAGAAATGGACTGGTGCGGTTTCTATAATTATCTTACAGACGAACCGTCTCCGTTTTTTGTTGAAGCTTTGGAAGCTGCCGAAACAGCCTGCATAAAAACTGCGGATATCAGGCTTTTATGTTCAAAGTCGCCTTTGCTGGCGGAAAAGGTTTCTAAGCTGATAAATCAGGCATATTTGCAGACAGACAAAAAGGCTTATGCTTTTGCAAGCAAAGACGCAAAAGAGCGCTGGCTTGATTTTGCTAAAGAAAACCCTGAAATTGTCAGCCGCGCAAAGCAGGAACACATTGCCTCTTATCTTGGAATTACCCCAAGTTCTTTGAGCCGCCTCAAGCGCGAAATAAAAGATTAATTTCTTGTCATTTGACAATTACGCCTTTTGAAAAAGCTGATACGATTTTTTCATGAAGTTTCATAAGGAGTAATACTATGACAACAGTTTTATTGGCAATTGCGCTTACAATTTTCAGTCCGTCATTTGAAGACGGCGGTCTGCTTCCTGTTCAGTTTTCCGGCTATGGCGAAGACATTTCACCAGAACTTGTTATTGAAAATCTGCCGGAAGAGGCAAAATACCTTGCAGTTTCATTCTGCGATGAAGACATGCCGTTTACAGATGAATACTGCCACTGGGTCTGCTGGAATATTCCTGCAACAGAGCGGATTCCGGCAAACATTCCGGCTGGTGCTGAAATCGACGAGCCGTTTCACGCTGTTCAGGGTGTAGGCTATGGGCGGCATAAGTACCGCGGACCGAAGCCGCCGTTTCATGCAAAGCACAACTATCACTTTACAGTTTATGCCCTTGATGCAGAGCTTGACCTGCCGTCTTCTGCAACATTAAAAGACGTAAAAAAAGCAATGGAAGGGCACATCCTTCAAGAAGCCACAATCCGCTGCTGGTATCAGAAAGAATAGTCTGTAACATACCCCGTGGCTTGCTGCGGGGGCCTTTATTTTAGTTTGTAAAAATACAAACTAAATTTTAATTATTCTGTGATTCTTGTGCTATAATTCCCCTATAAAAACAAGACACAGGAGCTTTTATGTTTTATAAGAATTTCAAAACTGTAACTTATTGTGTTGCCGGCTGGGTAAACCGCATAACAGAGGAACAGCTTAGAAAAGATGCAGATTTTTTCCAAAAATACGTAAAACTTGACAAAATATACCTTGAAACATACCGCGATGAATTTGCCAAGCGCGAACAGCTTGAAATGGTAAAGCGCGTGATGAAAGACTACGGGATTGAAGTTTCGGGCGGAATTACGACCGTAACGCCTGACTTGAACGAAAGTGACAAAAAGCGTCAGCGTCTGTTCAACACATTCTGTTACTGCAACGAGCCTATGCGCGCGCGTCTCAAAGAAGTAAGCGAATACACTGCCTCAATGTTTGATGAGTTCATCATCGATGACTTTTTCTTTACACAGTGCATGTGCGAAGACTGCATCCGCGAAAAAGGCAACCGCAGCTGGAAAGAATTCCGGCTTGCAAAGATGCTTGAGGTTTCTGAAAATCTGATTATCAAGCCGGCAAAGGCTGTAAACCCAAAAATCAAGATTATCATAAAGTACCCGAACTGGCGTGAAAGCTTTCAGGAGACGGGCTACAATCCGGGGCAGCAGCGTGAGATTTTTGATTCAATCTACACCGGCACAGAAACCCGGCATGGTGCGCTGACAGACCAGCATCTTCCGCGCTATTTGAGCTATTCGCTAATGCGCTATTTTGAAAGCGTTGCGCCCGGCCGTAACGGCGGCGGCTGGTTTGACCCGTTTGACTGCGACAGATTTGACACATATCTTGAGCAGGCTTATCTTACGGCGTTTGCAAAGCCAAAAGAACTGATGATGTTCTGCTGGCCTGCACTGGCTGGTGACAAGCGCGCAACACCTCTGGGCTTTATGTACGACAAGCTTGACAGAATTCTCGGTCGGCTGGGCAATCCATGCGGGGTTAAGGTTTATATTCCGTTCAATTCACAGGGCGACGACCATATCGAAGATTTTATCGGAATGGTTGGTGTTCCGATGGAGCCGGTCTGCGATTTTCCGGAATATAAAGCCGGTTCTGTGACTGACCGCAAAGTTCTGGTTACAGCGGCGTCACTTGAAGATCCTCAGATTGTTGAAAAGCTCCGCCGTTTTGTGGCGGCGGGCGGTCATGCTATTGCAACCTCAAGCTTTATGATTGGCGCGCTGCAAAAGTTCCCGGAAATTGCAGAGCTTACAAGTGTGCGCTACACAAACCGCCGCCTTACAGCCGATGAATTCCAGACACCGGGTGAGATTCCGCATTTTAAGAATTATGTAAAGTCTACAGAGCCTTTTGAGTTTCCGCTGCTTGAACACAGAAACAATGCTACCTGGTCAATTATGAACGCAGGGCATGGTGAATATCATGAAAGCATTCTCTGCTACGATACTTACGGCAAGGGGCGCTTTACTGTGCTGAATCTGCCTGAAATGCCGTCGAAGCTCTACAGTCTGCCGCCCCAGGTTCTTACCGCAATCCGGAAAGAACTTGATGTTTCCGGTATCTGGATAGACGGAGCGGCTGGTGTCTCGCTTTTCACTTATGACAACAAAACTTTCGGGCTTTACTGCTACGCCTGGGACGGCTGTACGCCTCAGGACTTTCAGCTGCACATCAAGGGCAGGGCAAAAGAGATTGTGCGCATTCCTGACAGCGACACGCCGAATATGTGGAAGCCGCAGTCGTTTAAGCCGCTGTATGTAAAAGACGCTCCTTCGTTCGGCGGTAAAAGTGAAGCTTCGGCTCAGAGTGAAACCATTTTTTACGCTCATGTAACTCCGGGAGAGTTTGATTTCTTCGAGATTGTGGAATAGAATAATAGACGTGTTCGGAAACATCAGTTTTCCGAACACGAACTTTAGTAAACGCAATTTTGTAAGGCTTTAGCCTGAAAAATTGCAGTCCTGTTCGAAAACTAACCGAGTTTCCGAACAGGACTCAACAGGAGGTCATATAAATGGCAGGAAAAGGAAAAGATTATTTTGGATTACCATGGCTTATAAGCCTGATTCTCGCAATCATTCCGGTAACATCATGGTTGTTGGGTGTAGCAACAAGATTTAATGAAGGTAAATACCTTGCAGGTCTGCTCCGCCTTGTTCTCGGCTGGAACATCATCTGGATTCTTGACATCATCTTGATGCTGTTAAAGGGAAAAATCCTTCGCATTCTTAATGTTTAATCTATAAAAAGTTAATAGAACAAGCGTGTCTGCCGCGGGCTAAAGTCGCGGCGGCTGCCTTGTTGCACCTTCCAAATTACAACTCAAATTACAACTTTTTGCATATTGTTTTTCCCTTAGATTAGGGGAATAATTAGGATAACCAAAGGCAGCCGGTGCCGTCAAAAAAAATTCAGGAGGCTGATTTTATGATTATCGAATTATTCTTATCTCTAATAGTTCTTTGTTCAACTGCTACAATATGCAGTCTTTTTAGTGGTGGATTCGTCTGGGAATTTATAGAGCCCGTGTTGCTGCCTGGCGTTGTTGCAATTCTTGCTTTAATGATTGTTATCAGCGGATATGGAAAATCATTCCTCAAGATTTTCTCTTCATCAAAGAAAATCAAAGAAACAGATTTGTCTGGTTTGAACAAAACTGAAACAGCTTTGAGTTATGTTTTTAAATGTCTGGGATTAATCTGCTTTTTCTTTATGATTATTGCTGGAATTTACTTTTATCTGAATTTTTTTGATACACAAACCTTAGGTCCGAATCTAGCAACGATTTTCTGCTCACTCTACTATTTTGCATTCTTTGGAATGATTTTCCTTACATTGAAGGGAAAGCTTAGAATTCAGATAATCAATTTTATGTCTGATGAAGTAGGGACGGAAACAATAATTCCTATTTCAAATAATCAAAAAATCCTTAGTGTTATAAAATGCATAATTTCAATCGCATTAATTATTGGACTTTATTATCTGATAGTTTGTACAAGTACTGCAAATAATAAAGATATAAATCCATTGAGCTTTGATTATTTAATTGATCTACCGGGATTAATGTATATTTTTATTCCGCCATTTCTTTTGCTTGCAATTTCAGGAAATTTCAAGCACTTTTTCAGAGCTCTGAAGTTTGTCGCAAAAAATTCAAGGCTTTCAGTTTCGCAAAAAGCAATTTCATTAAATTCAATTCAGACTTTGCAGATGATTCTTCTTCTGGACGGAATAATGTGTACTCTTGGCGGTTATATGGCGATTATGGTTAATCTTGAAGATAAATCTGCGCTTGGAATAAATTTTATGGTTGCAAGTCTTCCTATGATTTATGCCCTGCTTATAGATTTGATTTTGCTGCCGGTTGAAAGCAAAATCTCATTGCTCTCCGATGCGGAATAATTCCATGATAATTGATTTGATTCTTGTGCTTGCGGGAACTGTGATTTTCATAGTTCCCGCAATTCTGCAAAAACAAAAGGATTTCTCAAAAGCGGCAGTCTTAAGCGGAAGCTTTGTTACAATCGTTAAGCTTGTGATTCTGATTTCTGAAATTGAGCGTAATCTTTCAGCAAATAACGGCGCTTATTCTGGTTATACAAATTCTGCTTTTCTGCTTATGGTTTTTGTGAACTTCCGGCCGATGCTGCTTGGTATTCTGATTAAATTGCTTCTGCTGCCGTTTGAGAAAAACCAGACAGCGGGTGACGATTCTGGCGCGGCTCCGTCTGCTGAAAACACAGAAGCTGGAGCCGCTGAACCTTTTGCCGCGCTTTCTCCGCGCGAAAAAGAAGTGGCGCGTCTTGCTGCCCGCGGTTATTCCAACGCCCAGATTGCAGAAGAATTGTACATCAGCATAGAAACCGTAAAGCGCCACATGGCAACAATCTTTGAAAAGCTTGAAATTAAGTCCAGAAAAGATTTAGGACAGCTTTAAAGATTTGGGCTTTATCTGCTGCTTCTGCCTGTCAGATAAAGCGAGGCGAGTATTAGCACTATGCCCAATATAATGGGCAGCGACAAAGTTTCTGCGAACACAAGCACACCGACTATTGTGCCGACGATAGGCTCAACTGTTACAAGAATTGCCGCGCTGCCTGTTTTTAAGCCTTTTAAGCCGAAAGTGTAGCAGAAGTAGGGCAGTATCGTGCAGATTATGGCAATGCCGCATAAAAGCAGCGCATTTTGTGGATTGCGGAGCATTTCAATTTTAGAAAAATTGCAGAAAGGCATAATTGCAAGCGTTGAAAAAACAAACGTGTAGAAAATAACCGTAAGCGTGTCGTATTTTTTCAGCGCATAATTGCTGAAGATTGAATAAAGCGCATAGCAGAAGCCGGCGGACAAACCGATAAAAAAGCTTCTGCCTGACAAACGGAAAACTCCGCGCTGGTTGAAAATACCCGAAACAAGCACGCAGCCAGCAACTGTCAGCAAAATAGCGGCAATCTTAGATGCGTTGATTTTTTCCTTGAAGAGAACAGCCGAAAACAAAAGCACAAACACCGGCGACGTGTACAGCAGAATAACGGCGATTGACGAACCACATTCAATGATCGTCTTAAAATAGCACAGCGAGAACAATGTCAGGCTGATGATGCCTGTGCCGATGAAAATCCATAAGTCTTTTAGTTTTATCTTAAGAAGTTTCGGATTGGTAACAAGTATAAAGATTGCCAGAATAAAGCTTGAAATTAAAACTCGGAAAAAGAGAATTATTTGCGGGCTGAAACCTGATGCTGACAGCGGCTTTATGAATAAGCTTATGAGCCCCCAAAGAAAGCCGGCTGCAATTGTTGACAGAACATATTTCATAATGCTAAGAATGATGAAGATTTGCTTCTGTGTCAATTATAAAGCTATGTGACAAATCCACAAAAAAACATATAATAAAGCTATGGCAGAATTTATCTCTTCTTTTATAACTGGTTTTCAGTCTGTGGTAAAAAACGACCTCAGCCTGCGTTTTCCAAGCCTTAAAATCATAAATCTTTTTGACGGGCTTGTTCATTACCGTTTTGACGGCGATTCGCGTGAGCTTGAAAAAATCATCTATTTTAACAATACGTTTTTTGTGCTCAAGACCATGAAAGGAAAGAACCTTAATTTTCCTCAGCTTGTGAATTCTGTCTGTACGTCTAAGAATTATTTTCTTGTAAACAAGGGAAGCTTCCGCGTGCGCTTTCAGAACGAAAATCAGTTTGCAAAAGTTGATAAAAACTATACACGCCGGGCGGAAGAGTACGTCCTGAAAAACTCCAAGCTTAAGCTCGACAGGCTTTCTCCCACAAACGAGGTCTGGTTTTCTATCAGGCGGGAGGGTTTTGCGTTTTGCGGCGAACTCATTTCAAAGCGTGAATTTACGGAAAAGAACTTGAATAAAGGTGAGCTCCGCCCGGAAATTGCGTATTTAATCTGCTGCTTTGCCGGAATTAAGCCCGACGACACAGTGCTTGAGCCTTTCTGCGGTTACGGCGCTATTCCGGTTCAGCTTGCAAAAAAGTTCAGGTTCCAGAAGCTTTTTGTCAGCGATATTGACGGAGAAAAGGTGCAGCTTACCGGCGCACGCAAACAGCTTTCTGCCCCGAACATAGACTGCCGCACCGCTGACGCACTGGTTCTGCCCCACATAAAAGACGGCTCAATTTCGCTTGTAATCACAGATCCGCCGTGGGGCTATTACGAAGAAATGCCTGATATCGAGGGTTTTTACCGGAAAATGTTTGCTTCTTTAAAGCGTGTGCTTGCGGACGGCGGCAGGGCTGTAATTCTTTCAGCCCGAAAAGAAGACCTTGAGCGTTCCGCCGCTGCATGCAATTTTGAAATAAAAGACAGCCTTCATACCCTTGTAAACGGCAAGAAGGCTGGTGTTTATCTGATTAGTGCGTCTTAATGCGGCGGAACATGCCGGTCAGCCGTTCATTTTGAGTGGGCTTTGAGAATTCCGGCTGCTTTTTTGACGAGCGGGCTTATAATTGAATCTTTTGTTACCACAAGCAGAATAACCCCGACTGCCGCAAATAGAATGCCTGAAATTGCTACAGGAAAGCCGTATGAAATCCAGCGGTTGTGTCCTTCAAAAAGCTTAAGTAGCGGTGCTCTTACAAAATATACAGGCACAGCGGCAATTATAGAGAATACCGCAATCTTAAGTGCGTACAAGCCAGAGCTGAGCGAAATGTGCTTTGAGTCAACGTCATGTTTGCGGAAAAGCAGCACAAAAAGAATGATTGTGTTTACGGCGCTTGCAATTGAAAGTGCCAGCGCGATGCCGTTGCCGCCCATAGGAATAGAAAGTGCATAGGCAAGCACAATATTTACCACAACATTGATTATGCCTGCAAAGGTCGGGCTGACAGCGTCTTCCTGCGCATAAAACGAAGGCGAGAGAATGCGGTTCAGCGCAATAAACACAAGCCCGATTATGTGAAAGTGAAAGACCGCAGTTGTAGTTTCAATAGAATTTTCGTTGAATCTGCCTGTAGCAAAAAGCGTTGCAACAAGGCTGCGCTTCATAATAATGCAGTACGCCGTCACAGGAATTGAAATCAGAATCATGATTTTGAGGGCGTTTGTCAGCATCTTGTTGAAATCTTCCCATTTTTTCTGCTTTGCAAAGCCGGTTAAATCCGGAAGAATTACAGTGCCTATTGTTACTGCAAAAATGCCGAGGATAAGTTCCTGCAGGCGCAGCGAATACTGAAGGCTTGAGACAAGCCCTTCGTTGACTCTGTTTGCAATTGATGTAGAGAAAATGTCGTTGAGCTGGTAAGCAGCCATGCCCACGATTGTCGGTGCAACAAGTTTAAGCACTTTTCTTGTGCCGGGGTTCGTAAAGGCGTTTTTCAGGCTTGTAAACGAAACCGTCCATTTTGTTTTAAGAACAAAAGGCAGCTGAAACAAAGCCTGCACTGTTCCGCCAGTAACAACACCAATAGCCATGGCACGTGCTGGGTTGGCTGTGTGTGGTGCAAAAATGTATGTGAATGCAATTACAATTCCGTTAAAAAGAATCGGTGTAAAGCCAGAAGGTGAAAAAATCTTTACGCCGTTAAGAATTCCCTGAAAAAATGCCGCAATGGAAATTACAACCAGGTAAGGGAACATCATTCTTGTAAGAATCACTGCTTCGCTAAAAGAATCAAGGTCATATTTTTTGAAGCCGTAAAAAATGCGCAGAATAAGCGGCGTGAGAAACATGCACAGCACAACAAAAGTTGTGACCAAAAAGCAGAGCAGCGTAAAAGTTGCTGAAATGAATTCCTGCGTTGTTTTTTTGTCTTCAGGCGTTTCGTTGTCTTTGAGATAAGCCTTAAAAGTAGGAATAAATGCTACTGAAATAGAATTTTCTGCAAAAAGTCTTCTGAAAAGGTTCGGAACTAAAAATGCAATTGAAAATGCATCTGACTGGCTTGAAGTTCCCAAAAAATGGGCCTTTGTCATTTCGCGTATTAAACCCAGAATTCTAGAACCGAGGGTTAAAACCGAAAGAGAAAGACCTTTTAAAGCTATTGAACTGGTCGCCTTTTTTGTACTAGTATCGCTGTTTTTCATAATGCCTTGTCTAAATTGAGATTGTGTTGTTCTGTTCGATGGTTAAATCTGCAAATTTAACGGCTTCTTCAATTTCTTGCTCTGTGGGGTGACCTTTGCAGAGACCGCCTACAAGTTTGAACGGCCCGAAAGTGTCAAAGCCTTTGCAGCTGTAAACGCCTACAACTGAAGCATTTTTTTGCGCAAGAAACTGCTTCATGTTTTCAGCATAAGTGGGGCGGTCAGAGCCGCAAGTATACATGAGGAATACTTTCAGCCTTTCCGGCAGATTCTTTGCTATAAAAGTGTATATTGATTTATGAAAATTACCGTAATAAATGCCTGATGCAATGCCTACAAGGTCATAACCTACAAGCGAAATCATCAGTGCTTTGGTTGTGTCTATAAGTGTAATGTCGGGATATTTTTCAGAAATTGCTTTTACAAGCTTTTCTGTGTTTTTGTGGTGAACTGACGCGTAGAGAATAGCTATTCTCATAATTAAAACCTCTATGCAAAATTATCTGAAAATTGCCTGATTGTAAAGATGTATGTAATGCCGAAAAACGCACAAAAAAGGCAGAATAGGATTGTAAAAATAGCACAGAGAATGTACAGTTTCAAATTGAAAGCACATTATAAGGAAGGAAAAATGCCTCATATCACAATTCAGATGTACCCGGGAAGGGACGACGAAAAGAAACGCAGACTTGCTGATGAAGTTGTAAAAGCCGCAAGCGCATCTTTGGAAATTCCGGAAAAAAGCTTTTCTGTAAGTATTGTTGATGTTCCGCAGGATGAATGGACTGAAAAAGTTTATAAAGACGCTGTAGACCCTAACAACAAGACTATTTACAGACGCCCGGGCTATTGAGAGCATTGCAAAAACAAAATGATTAATTGCGTAAAAACCAACAGCTTCGAAATGGAATACATCAAGTTTGGCAGCGGTCAAAAAACGCTTGTCATCATTCCGGGGCTCAGCATTAAAAGCGTTATGCTCTCAGCCGAAACAATTGAAGCTGCATATTCGTGTTTTACTCAAGACTATACGGTTTATCTTTTTGACCGTAAAAAAGAGGTCGGTCGCCGCTATACAGTAAAGCAGATGGCGCGTGACACAATCTCTGCAATTCATTTGCTCGGCTTAAAAGATATTTACCTTTTCGGCACTTCTCAGGGCGGAATGATCTGCCAGTTTATTGCCGCTTTTGAGCCTGAGCTTGTAAAAAAGATGATACTTGCTTCAACGGCTTCTTCTGTTAAAACTGACAGAAAATCTGCTGTTGCTTCGTGGACTGCTCTGGCAAAAAAGGGTGATGTAAAAGCACTTGTCTCTTCGTTTGCAGAGTTGTGCTATTCAAAAGAAACAGTCGCCGCATGTATGCAGACAATCATGGACGCACACAAAGACGTAAGCCCGGAAGGACTTAAAAAATTTCTTGTTCTTGCAAAAGGTGTAAAAGGCTTTTCAAGCGAGCGTGTGCTCAGCAGAATAAAATGCCCTGTGTTTGTAATAGGCACAAAAGCAGACAAAGTGCTCGGCGGCGCTGCTTCTGAGCGGCTTGCGGAAAAACTTGGCTGCAAGCTTTTTATGTATGAAAACTACGGCCACGCGGTTTATGATGAAGCGCCTGACTACAAGCAGAGAATGATGGATTTTTTCGACGGAGAATAGAAATTGAACTTAAAGCTCTTGTCTGAAAACCTTGATGATTATCTTGCATCAACAGAAATCATTGATGCTGATAATGCTGAAATTTGCGCTCTTGCTGATGAATTGTGCGCTGCTTCTGCAGATGAAACAGACTTTATAAAGCGCGCCTATGAGTTTGTCCGCGATAATATTTCGCATTCAGCTGATGCAGGCAGAACTGAAATTACCGTAAAAGCTTCTGAAGTTTTAAGGAAGAAGCACGGAATTTGTTTTGCAAAATCTCATCTGCTTGCGGCAATTTTGCGCAGCAAGAAAGTGCACTGCGGTTTGTGCTACCAGAAGCTTGTGCTTGATGACGACGAAGCACCTGTGCTGATTCTGCATGGTTTGAACGCTGTCTGGCTTAGCAGCTGCAAAAAGTGGGTTCGCCTTGATGCGCGCGGAAATAAACCCGGCGTCAATGCCCAGTTTTCAACTGAAAAAGAACAGCTTGCTTTTCCTGTGAGACCAGAAAAAGGCGAAATTGATTTTTGCGAGGTTTTTCCTGAGCCTGATTTTTGCATTATTGAGCATATGCAGTGGAACAAGACGCGCGCTGAATTGTGGCATGACTTGCCGACAGAACTTTTGTTCAGGTGTAAAAACTGAAAATGACAGAGCTTGAAAACAGGATTTTCGACATTGTGCGGAAAATTCCACGTGGAAAAGTTATGACTTACGGGCAGGTTGCCGCTGCTGCCGGTGATCCGCACTTATCCAGAGTTGTCGGCAACACAATGCATAAGAACCCTGTGCCGTTCTGTGAACTTGCGCGCAAAATCGGTTTTGACTGCAAAGCTTCTGATGCAGTTAAAGACTTTGAACCTGTTCCGTGCCACCGTGTTGTAAATGCAGCCGGAAAAATGGGCGCAAATTTCGGTCTTGGAGGCCCTGATGTTCAGGCTAAAATGCTTGAAGCAGAAGGTGTTGAAGTGTGCGGCGGCAAAGTTGATTTGAAAAAATACGGGCAATCTCTAAAAACTCACTATCGTGACTTTTTAGAGATTGCCGCCGAGTTGTAAATC
>CAMJMF010000070.1 GCA_946406925.1 uncultured Spirochaetales bacterium
ATGGTAGACTACACAGAAGGTTCAGGAAAACAGTATCACACAGGCGTTGGTCCTGCCGACATCGGCAAATATGTTATCATGCCGGGCGACCCTAAACGCTGCGAAAAAATTGCCGCACACTTTGATAATCCAAAGCTTGTTGCAGACGTCCGTGAATACACAACTTACACAGGCACACTCGAAGGCGTTCCTGTAAGCGTTACCTCAACCGGAATCGGCGGACCTTCTGCTGCAATTGCCATAGACGAACTTGCCAAGTGCGGCGCGCACACCTTTATCCGTGTGGGCACTTGCGGCGGCATGCAGGAAAACGTAATGGGCGGCGACATTGTGATTGCTACAGGTGCCGTCCGCATGGAAGGCACAAGCCGCGAGTTTGCGCCAATCGAATATCCTGCAGTTGCCGACATAGACTGTGTAAACGCACTCCGCGATGCAGCCGCAGCCCTTAAAGCGCCGCACCATACAGGCGTTGTTCAGTGCAAAGACTCATTCTTTGGTCAGCACGAACCTGAGGTTATGCCTGTAAGTTACGAGCTTGAAAACAAATGGCAGGCATGGCTCCGCATGGGCTGTCTTGCAAGTGAAATGGAAAGCGCAGCGCTCTTCATCGCCGGTCAGTTTTTGCGCGTGCGCGTAGGCTCGTGCTTTTTAGTTGTTGCAAATCAGGAACGCGCTAAAAAAGGTCTTCCAAATAAGCAGGCACACGACACCGAGCTTGCAATCACTGTCGGCGTAGATGCCCTGCGCCGCCTTATAATTCAAGACAAAAACAGATAAAGACTGAAATAATGATTGAACAGATAACAGACAGCACCCAAAAGCAAAAAATTGCACGCACTGTGCTTGAGCAGCTGACCGTCTGGTTTGAAAATCCTGAAGGTCGCGAACATCTGATTGCTGACAGCAGCAGCCAGATTATGCTTGCTGACATTGAGGGCAATGAGCCGCACGGTTTTATCTGCCTTAAAGAGACCGGCAAAGACACAGTTGAAATTGCTGTTTTGGGCGTGCTGTCTGAATATCACCGCAAAGGCATAGGGCGCGCTCTATGTGAAGCCGCCAAAAAAATAGCCGCCGCTTCCGGATATTCATTTATTCAGGTAAAAACAGTCAAGTTAGGAATGTACGAATGCTACGACAAGACAAACCTGTTCTACCGCAGCCTTGGCTTTAAAGAATTTGAAGTTATGCCTGAGCTTTGGGATGAGCTTAACCCCTGCCAGATATACGTAATGGTCTTGTGAAAAGATGCTATAAAAAAGGGAGAAAACCTGCAGACTTGAGACTTTGAACAGGTGTTCTCCCTTTTCTTAAAATTTAGCGCTTACGGAATAAGTTTATACCTGCTTCTTTAAGCTTTCATTGATTGCTTCTGTTTTTTTTCTGTAATAAATGGTAAAGCTTATCCACATTATTACATAAATTATGATGAAAATAATAAACCAAATAATTGTGCTTCTTATTGTGTGAGGAAACCAGCCGCATAAAAAGCCGGAAACATACATTACAACCGAAGTAATGACAAAATGAAGCACTGTCTGTGCAAGAAGACTCCAGTTGTCAAGCTCAAAAATAACTGTAGATGAAGCAAATGTTATTCCGATTATTCCGAACAGAAAGTATTGAATGATTACCGCATTCAGTTCTGTATTTGTGTGTGTACTAAGATAAGCAGAAATAGGATAGAAATTTCCGTTACCAGCTAAAAGTGACTCAAAAATCAGAATTGTTTCACCAATAAATACACCAATCATAAATCCCAAAGATGCTCTTTTAATTATTTCTTTCAACATAGTATTACTCCTGTTTATGAACCATATTCAGCTGGTTCTTAATCTTTGTCATATATCTTCTTGAAACTATTGCAGTTTTTCCGTCTGTAAAGTTTATGCGGACAACGCCTGTTATAGACATGTCCAGTGCAGTTACTTTTGAAAAATTTGCAATATCCGTATTCGAAATTCTTATGAAGTCTGTCCAGCCGCAGCTTTCGGCAAGCTGTTCAAATTCATAGAGCCGCATTTTCAAAAGCAGGGTTTCTTTTTCAGTTTCAACATAAACTTTTTTGTTCATGCTGTAGATTCTAAAAATATCGCCCTGCCTGACTTGAATGCAGTAATCGCCGTCCCAGCCGGATATTACCGCCGTTCTGCCGGTTTCGTCCATTCTGCGGATTTTCTCGGCGATTGCACTAATACCGGATGTTTCAGTTTCTGTGTGAATGACACAGAAAGGTTTTCCGCATTTCTCGATTTTGATTTCTGTGCGCAACAAGATCTCCTTTTGCCAGGTTTTGCAACAGCAGGACTTCAAAGTTTATAGATAAACTATAACTTGAATCTCCCTGATTGCAAAGCCAGTATAGCAGGCTTTATTTTGCAGGTGCTTTTTCCGGCGACAAGTGGCAGATTATCGCGATAACTGGTGTTCTAGGTCTTTTTTTTTGCTATGAATTATGATATAGCTTTTATAAAGCATGAAAAGAAACTTTAATCTAAGCATAAGTCTGCAAATTTCAATTTTTCTCATAATTGTTGCATTTATTCCGGTTGCAATCATGATGGCGCTGAAAACTTATGAGAAGCAGCAGCTTTTGATGATGGAAAGCTCTAATGTCCAGCAGGGGCGCCTTGTTTCTGCGGCTCTTGTAACAAATGAATCAGAAACAATAGATAAAGATTTTGCGCTTGACTTTCTTAAGAACATGAACGGCAGGTTTGATTCACGTATCCGCATTCTTGATGAAAACGGAATGATGATTGCCGACTCAAGTTCTGTTTCAGAAAATAGTGCAGAGACTTCTGGTTCTGTTTCAAAGCGGATAGAATCCAGTCAGGAAGAGCTTTTAAAATCGCCTGAGCAGTCTTTTATATACCGTTTATTTTCTTTTCCTATCCGCATATACAGAAAATATTTACGAGAGCCGGTAATTCCCTATGAAACTGCTGACTTTTATGCGAATAAATCAGTTTTTGACGGCGATGAAATCAAGTCTGCTTTGGACGGAAAATACGGAGCAGTTACAAGAATTTCTTCAGGAGGACAGGTGAGTGTTACGCTTTATTCGGCAATTCCTGTGATTAAGAACGAAAAAATTTGCGGCGTTGTGCTTGTGAATAGATCTACTTACAAAATTCTTCAGAATCTGTATGAGCTCCGCCTTGATTTGGGCAAAATCTTTCTGCGCTCATTAATCGTTGTAATTTTGATTGCGGTTTTTCTTGCTTTCAGAATTTCGTATCCGCTTAAAAAGCTTGCAAAGCAGGCGGCAGAATGTGCGGACAAAAAGGGCAGAATCTTCTTTACGGATTTTACCGGCAAAAAACGCCACGATGAAATCGGTGAGCTTTCAAGAGCTTTTACCTCGCTTATAGACCGCCTGAACCGGCGCATAAAATTCAGCCAGGCTTTTTCTTCAGACATTGCACACGAATTCAAGAATCCGCTTACGGCTATAAGAACTTCGGCGGAGCTGCTTGGAAGCAGTGATTTGTCTGAAAATGAAAAATCTGAGCTTGCTTCTGCAATTGTTGATGAAGTCTCTCATTTGCAGACTTTGCTCAACGGGGTGCGGAACATTTCAAAGATTGATGCCGGCATAATCGAAGAAGAGCACACAAGCGTTCCAGTAAACAGCTGTGCAAAGCATATAATTGAGCGGCTGAAAAACAAATATCCGTCTGTGAATATTGAGTTTTCTTCAAATAAAGAAGAGATAAATCTTCCATTGCCGCAGGACTATTTTGACAGGGTTGCGGAAAATCTTATTGATAATGCAATGAGTTTTGGCTCAAAAGTTTTTGTTTCATCGGTTTTAGAAGACAGCAAATTCCGTTTTGCTGTTGAAGATAACGGCAGAGGCGTGAACGGTGAGCAGCTTTCAAAGATTTTTGAGCGCTTTTATTCTGAGCGCAGTGAAACCCAGAACAATGATTTTTCTCACACAGGGCTCGGCCTTTCAATTGTAAGAGCAATAGCAGATTCTCTTGAAGGCGAGATTTGTGTTTCAGAAAGCGAAAAACTCGGCGGTGCAAAGTTCTGTTTTGCAATTCCTATAAGATAACACATTTTCGACATAATTCTGACACATTTAATAAATAAGATTCTCTTATAGAAAATCAACAAAGACAAAAAAATTATGATTTTCAGGAGATTATTTATTATGAAAAACAAGAACATTTTTTCAAAACTGGTTTTTATTGGCGCAGTAATTCTGGTGCTGCTTGTGGCAAATGTTGTAATCGGTTCAAAAATAAAAGACCGCAAAAACGTTTATGAAACCGCCGTTGCTGACATCAATTCTTCTGCCGGCGGAGAATTCAGTTCTCAGGGTTTCTCAATTGCAATACCGTATGAAGTTTATAACACAAATTATCTTGGCGAGCGTACCACAAAACAGTCAGACGGTGTTCACCGCATTTACCCTGAATCTGTAGATTATGAATGCACTTTCGGCTCTGAAAAACGCACTTTGGGCATATATTCTTCGCCGGTTTTTACAGGGCTTTTGAATATAAATGCCGCTTTTAAAAATGTGACACTTCCGCAGAATACCCCGTCTACAATTTATTATCCCGAAAAGGCTTATTTGATATATAAAGTTTCTGATAAAAATATCATGGAAAGACCTGTTTTTAATGTCAACAAAACTGAAAATGAAACTTATTACAAAAATAATGGAATATGCTGCAATCTTGCTAACCCGGAAGGCGGCTACAAAGTTTCAGCTTCTTTTAAAATAAGAGGCGCAGAAACTATGCACTTTTGGCTTAATTCATCAAGCACAACGCTTGCTATAAACGGCGACTGGGCTTCACCCGGCTTTACAGGCTATTCATATCTGCCAGATGAGCGCACTTTGAGTGAAAACGGCTTTTCTGCTGTATGGAATATTCCGTTTGACGCTGGTGACGGCAGCCACAGCATCGGTTTCAATTTTATTCAGCCGGTTAATCTTTATATGAAGCTTCAGCGTGCAAATACTTATGCATTTTTGTTTATAATTGTTCCGTTCATCGTGCTTTTTATGTTCGAGATTTTTGCTTCTATAAACCTTCATCCGGTGAACTATCTTCTTAGCGGTGCGGCAAGCGTGCTTTTCTTTCTTCTGCTGCTTTCTCTTTCTGAGCATTTGTCTTTTATTGCTTCTTATGTGATTGGCGCAGTTGCTTCTGGTATTCTTGTTTCGCTTTATACAGCCTTGATTACAAAGAAGTACAAGCTTGGCGCCGTTATGGCTGGCATTTTCGTGATACTTTACGGCTATCTGCTCGGCTGTCTTCAGTCAGAAGACTATGCGCTTCTTATGGGTTCAATCTTTGCCTTTGTAGTTCTTGCCGTAATCATGTTTATGACGAGCAAAATCGACTGGTCAAACTTGAAAAAAATGGAACATGCTGATTTAATTGAATCATGACTGTTGCTTTAGTAGATGACGAAAAAAATGTCCGTCTTGCGGTTCGCACAGCTTTAACCAAAGATGGTTTTGATGTAATTGAATTTGCAGACGGACAGCAGGCTTTTGATTATGTAAGCAGAGACAATTCCAAAATGGCGGTGCTTCCAGATATTTTTGTTCTGGATATTATGATGCCGGTAATGGACGGAATTACTCTGCTTAGAAAGTTCCGCGAATCAGGCATAAAAACACCTGTTATTTTTCTTACAAGCCGCGATGAGGAATTTGACAAGATTCTGGGGCTTGAACTTGGTGCAGATGATTATCTTTGTAAGCCTTTTTCTATAAAGGAACTTATCGCAAGAATTCATGTGATTTTAAGGCGCTGCAATGCTTCTAATTCAGCAGGCGGCGCGCCTTCAAAGATATTGAGGTCAAACGGCATTGAGCTTAATCTGCTTTCTTATACTGCAAAAATCTGCGGAAAAGATGTTGAGCTTACTGTAACGGAATTCAGAATCTTGCAAAGTTTTATTGAGCATGAGAATGAGGTGCTTTCTCGTGAGCAGCTTATCGAAATTGCGTATCCGCAGGACACATATCTGAATGACAGGGCAGTTGACTGCCACATTAAGCGCTTAAGAAAGAAAATTCCTGAAAACTGCATAGAGACGATCTACGGTCTCGGCTACAAATACTCAGAAAAGACTGACAGTGTAAGCTGATAAAAAAAGCCTGCTCAAAATGAACAGGCTTTAGGTTTGGTATAGAATTTAGACTACACTCAATTCTTACGAATCGAAAAATTTGCCTTTTTCTGTATCAAGACGTTCTGCTTTCGGGTATTTGTAGCAGGGCGAAGTCTTCATAATCTCAACGAACTTTGCAGCTTCATAGCGTGCATAATGAATGTTGTGCATGAGGTAATTTCCGCAGTTTACTGCATCTGTACCAGGCACTTTCTCGTTGAAGTTTGCGGCATATTCAAAAGCTTCAATCATAAGCTTGCCGATTACTTCGCAAGGCTGCTGGTCTTTGATGATGAGATAGAAGCCTGTAAGACAGCCCATCGGACCCCAGTAAATAATACTGTCCTTCCATTTTTCGTTGTTGCGAAGATAAGTAGCAATGATATGCTCAAGTGTATGCATTGCGGCAACATCAACACAAGGCTCAATATTCGGTTTTTTCATACGGATATCATAAGTTGTGATTTTGCTGCCGTTCAAAACGTCTGTTCTAGAAATGTAGACGCCCGGTAAAAGGCGTGAATGGTCTACAGAAAAACTTGGAATTAAATCCATAATAATCTCCTGATTCAATTTTGCGTATTATATCAGTTTTTTCAAATTAGTAAAAGCCAAAAATTAGGCTTTGGTAGAGTTTTTTGCTTCATGCAAGATATGGTCTGCCATTTTGTCGGCGTCAAACATAAAGCTGTTTGAAATTTCAAGATTGGGAATATCGAATTTTTTGCAGTCTTCTTTAAATTCTTTGCTGCACAAAATGAGCCGCTCCAAATCAAGTTCTTCTGGCATGCGCTTTTCAATTGCATTTGCTTTGTCAGTAACAAGGTCAAAATGTTGGCGCAGATATTCTTCGCTCATTGTTATGAATGTGCAGTATATTTTTGAAAGATAATCCTGGGTAAAGCTTGCTTTCCATTCGCCCGGAATATAGCAGCCTTCTACAATGAGATTCTGGCTGTTTTCAATTGCGGTTTTTATAATCTCGGCAGCGAACGGCCACAAAAAGTAGCGCATTTCGTAGTCGTCTTCTACAGTCAGCTCCGTGCGCTTTGTGCGGATAAAACCCATTTTCAGGTGGTCAAGGCTCATATAAGGAAAGCCTGTGCGTTCAAGCAGCTTTTGCGACACAAGGGTTTTTCCCACATGGCTAGAGCCGCCGATTAAAATTACCATAATTGTTTCTCGTTAAATCCCTGAATAATTGAACAGATTACGTCATTGCGAGAAGCGTAGCGACGAAGCAATCTATTGCGGTGTTGTACCCTGAAATCTGAGATTGCTTCGCCTTTCGGCTCGCAATGACGGTGGATGCACAGCGGCTGCGCACCCTTTGTGCACCAGTTACCAGTTTGCGCGGGGCGCAAACTGGATCGTTTCGCTAGATAAAGCTAACCAGTTGGTAATGCTTATGCGAAACATTACATTATTGTATTCAAAATTGCGGCAAAGGCTTTTACCTGCTCAAGCTTTTCTTCATCATTGATGATGATGCGGTTAGCTTTCTTCTGCATTGCAGATGGGCTTAAGCCGTCAGCTGTGTCTGCGTCAAGATATTCTATGAGAAGCTCTTCTGCATATTCTGCTTCTGATTCATCGAATGGAACTTCTGTTATATAGACGCTGCCTTTTTTGGTTGATTTGATAGCAACAGCTTCTTCATCGTCAATCACAATTTCTTCTTCGTCATCTGCCTCAATGTCTTCGGCATCTTCGTCTTCGCTGTCTTCTTCGTCGTCTGCAACTGCTTCAGCTTTTGCCACTACAGCAGGTTCGGTACCGTCTGTTTCAAATTTGCAGTCAAGGTAAGCGTTCTCAAAAGCTGATTCTGTTACCAAGTTGCATTTCTTTGCAAACGGATTATATTGCAGCTTAATCTTAATCTGATTGTCTTTGTACAGATCAAGTTCAGACTTGTATATACATGCATCAATTTCAGCTTTTGAAAGATCTTTTTTGCCTTTGTTAAACTGAATTGAAATTTTGGTAATTTCTATCACGTTGTTTTTAGCACTTGCTACTTTATTGCGCAAAATACTTGCTCTGTTTAATGGTTCCTTTTCAAGTTTTCCGTTTTTGGTACCACTTCGCTGAATGGCAAAAGAAGCCACGTTTTTGCTTGTAATCTTGTTTTTGTAAAGCTGCTTGTGGTTTTCGTCAAAAACTAAATATTCAAAAGTAATAGCTTTGATTGTCTGGTCGCTGATGTTAGTAAAGCTGATTGTTGTCATTTCTTGAAATGAAACATTTGATGCATTTTTAGTAAACAGTGCTGTTTCTGATACATAATTGATGACAATCGGTGTGGAATAATCTGCAAAAGCTTCTTTCAGAATTTCCTGTTCTGAATCTGCAAAAAGACCTGCACATAGCATAAGACAAATTGCGATGATGCAAAATTTCTTGTTCATAAAATTCTCCTATGTATAAGTAAAACTAAAGAAAAGTATACCACGTTCTGACCAGTTGTAAATTAAAAAATCTTTAAAATCTGCAAAATATGCACAACTCTTGCATATGCACAGTTTTGCAGTTTCAATTTTTTTTCCGCGGAATGAGGGGTTCTTTTCGCAATAGCTTAATCTACGAACAAAGTACAATCGACGAAAAGTGCCGCTTTTTATTTCATAAAAACCGGCAGACTGTGTATACACAGCCCCTTGCCTTTGCGTCTTTGCGAGGAGCGAAGCGACGAAGCAATCTGCTGTTTGCATTGGCGCAACCGACTGCATGCGTTGAAGCAAGCGACTGAATGCGACTTAGCAACCGACTGTATGCAATGACGCATTCGACTGTATGCAATGACGCAACCGGCTGTATGCAATTACGCAACCGGCTGTATGCAATTACGCAACCGGCTGTATGCGTTTAAGCAATCGTGTGCATTGTGTGAATTTGTGCTATAATTTGAGGCACTTGAAAATTTCAGCTTATAAGAAGGTTGTCTATGAAAAAGCTTATTGCTTATTGCGGTCTTGACTGCGAAAAATGTGATGCATTTATTGCTACCAAAAACAATGACAAAGAGCTTCTGGAAAAAACTGCGGCATTGTGGTCTAAGCTCAACGGTACAGAGATAAGCCCTGAACAGCTATACTGCGAAGGCTGCCGCATGGACGGAATAAAAACAACTTTCTGCGACAATTTGTGCGGCGTGCGGAAATGTGCATCGGCTAAAGGCTTTGAAACCTGCGGCGCCTGTGCAGAGCTTGAAAAATGCCCGACAGTCGGAGAAATTATCTCGAATAATCCCGATTTGAAGAAAAACCTGCTTGCTTAAGGAAAAAAAATGCTTAGAAAAACATTACCAATGCTGCTGCCAATCCGTTCGATTATATTCGCTCTGATTTTTGTAATCGGGTCAGCTGCTGTAAATAAAGACGTGGGCGAAATAAGCAGCTGGTGGTCGGTTGCTGCCACAATCGTAAATGTGTTTACCATTCTGCTTTTAGTTTATGCAGCTAAAAAGAACGGCTCTACATATTGGGAGCTTATCAATTATCAGAAAGGCAGCACAAAAGCAGGGCAGGTTGTTGTTATTTCGCTTGTAATTTTGCTGGTTGGAATGTCAGGAATGTATCTTTCCGGTTTCTTATGCTATGGAGTTATTCCCTATGCCGCGCCCATGATGATTGCGCCGATACCGGCAGTTCTGGCAATAATAAATGTGCTGCTTCTGCCTGTTTCTACAGCTTTTGCCGAAGACGGCTTATATTTGGGCTGTGGCGTAAATCAGCTTGAGAACAAATATGCGGCTGTAATTATTCCGGCTTTCTTTTATGCACTGCAGCACTGTTTTATACCTACTTTGTTTGATGCAAGATACATCGTTTACCGCTTTATCTCTTTTTTGCCATGTTCGCTGGTTTTATGCTGGTATTATTACAAAAAACGGAATCCTGTGCCTATTATGCTCGGCCACGCAATTATAGATGTAGCCACAGTTATGCAGATACTTGCAACTTCTATGATTCCCGGCTTCTACGAAACCATGTGCGGGCTATAGTTTTGCACATGGTTGGATTGCTTCGCTACGCTCGCAATTGACGGGCAACTGGTGTACAATGCCGTGCGCCTTGTCATTGCGAAAATCGGTTATTTCGACTTCGCTCAATAACCGATGCATATTGCGTCAAGCCTTCACACAACTTAAGATACAGGTTAATCTGAAATAGTGAAGAATAATTATTGTCAGTTGTTCAAACGGGTTTCCAAAGGGCAGAGCCCTTTGGCGGTGCCGGAAAAGCACTTTTCGCAGTAGCTTTATCTACGTTTAAAGCTCAAGCCGCGAAAAGTGTCGCTTTTTGCTTGCAAAAACCGGCAGCTTATGTACATGGGGGTATTGTGCACCCGTTACAAGTTTGCGGAATCGCAAACTTGGCCGTTTTGCAAAATAAAACCTTTTTTTAGTAAAAACTTATGCAAAACGCTGCTTCCGAATTAAGGGTTTTTCCGTCCCCTTAAGTTTAGAACATTACGCTGTTGGGTATTTCCTTTACCAGCTTAAAGTGAATGTCTTTAAGTTCAAGACCGCTTTGTGCAAAGAAGCATTTAATCAGCGTATATTTTGAGCCAATCATTATTTCCTTTGAAATTGACTGCCAGTTGTAGTTTGTACCGTTCCATGTAAAGCTTCCTACAGCTATGCCGTTGCACGAAAGATGCACAGGCAGCTGCGCTACGCCGCCTTGAAGCGGTTTGGCTGTAATTGTTGTCTCGTAAAATCCGGGTTTTGTTGCGTTCAAGGCAATAGAGTACGTTGAGCCGCGCGTTACTTTTACTTTAGACAAATCAATTGTAACTTCTTTGTCAATATCAAAATATTCAATGTCTTTCTGCTCGTCTTCTGGTTTTGCAGTCCTGTTGATAATCTTTACAGGCACAGCTGTCTTTGTAAGCCGCTTCTGCGCGCGAGAATGCATGAGAAAATGCAGAATGTTTTCGGCACATCGTAAAAGCTCGGCTCTGTCAAGAGTTCCGTCTTTAAGGCTTGCTTCTGTATTGTCGTTATGTATGTTCTGCTCGCTGTCAGGGCAGACCATGTAAATATCATTCTGCGCTCTTACCATTGCCGCAAAATTGGTTTTGTTCGGTTTTTCACCCTCGTCGTTAAGGCTTGCCCACCAGTCAGTCATTACAATGCCGGTAAAACCCCATTCATGTCTTAGAATTTTGGTAACAAGGTCATAGTTTGAGCCTGTCCAGATGCCGTTGAGCGCGCCGTATGTTGTCATTATTACGTCAGCCTGTGCTTTTTTTACGGCAATTTCAAAACCTTTAAGATAGATTTCGCGGAGGGCGCGTCCGCTTATTACAGAATCTACAACAAGGCGTCCGTATTCCTGGTTGTTGCCGCAGAAATGCTTGAGCGAACCTGAAACGCCCTGACTGTGAAGCCCTCTTATCATAGCACATGCACATTCACCGGTGAGAAGCGGGTCTTCTGAAAAATATTCAAAGTTTCTTCCATTGAGCGGGTTCCTGTGAATGTTCATTCCAGGCCCGAGCAGAATGTCAATATTGTTTGCTGCCATTTCAAGACCGGTAAATTGATAAAGCTTTGTAATCAATTCGGTGTTGAAGGTAGACGCAATCATGGTGCCGTTCGGCAGGCTGAATGCACTTGCACCGCTGTCAAGGCGCAGACCTGAAGGGCCGTCTGTACAGCAGCCGCAAGGAATGCCTTTTGCCAGAAGTGATTTTGAAACGCCGCCGAAAGCTGCTGCCGTTCCCGGAGTAACTTTCGGGCTGCCCATGCCTTCGCCGCGGACAATCTTGATTAAGTCTTCGTCTGTTAATTGGGCAAGAAAATCAGGCATTGTTATTTTGCCGTCAAGCACGCCTTGCAAAGGAATTATCTCATTTGTTTTTGCAGACTGTGTCTGCGGATAGAACATTTTGAGCGTATCAAGGTCTTTGGCGCGGTGGTTTTTCTGTTCAGGTTTAGCTGCCTGAATATGTTCCATAGACATTTCAAGCCTGCCGTTTTTCTCAACCAGCTTGAAACGGTCAAAAGAGCGGGTAGGCTGGGCATAGCCGCCTAGGCGTTCTGTAACAATTGTTTCCGGCATATCAATTGAACCGGCTTCAGTGCATTCTCTTACTGAAGAGCCTGCCAGGAATTTATAAGTTCCTTTTTCAATTACGTAGCAGTTTCTGTTGCCGGTTAAGTTTGTGTCATCAAAAGATGCAATCTCGTTTAAAGGAATTTCAAATTCAAGTGTTTCAGACTGTGCCGGTGCAAGTTCCTTTGTTTTTGCAAAGGCTGCAAGAACACGTGCCGGTTTTCCTAAAAGTCCCTGCGGCTGCTCAACATAAATCTGAACAACCTGCTTTGAGGCAGTCTTTCCTGTGTTTGTTACTTTTACATTAAAGCGCGCTGCCGGCACAGAAAGAATTGATTCAGCGTTTTTAAGCACTGCAGAAACAGCTTTTGTTGTTGTCTTGAAATTTTCAGGCTCTATAGAAAATTCCGTATAAGAAAGACCGTAGCCGAACGGGTAGCGCACCTTGTCTTTTGCTACAGTCTCAAAATAGCGGTAGCCGACATA
>CAMJMF010000071.1 GCA_946406925.1 uncultured Spirochaetales bacterium
TCTGATTAAGTCGGCAGAGGAACAGCTTGCCCTGATTATCAAAAAAACTTCTAAGCTTGATTCTCTGATTTTTGTGGGGCTTCCTGTTGCAAGAACCGAAGGCACTTACAATTGTGCGGCTGCAATTTGTGGCGGTCAGCTTCTAGCCCTTTATGCTAAGTCATATCTTCCAAACTACGGCGAATTTTATGAGCGCCGGCAGTTTACGCCTTTTCAGCAAAATATGGAAACTCAGTTCATCAGTTTTGCAGGCTTTGAGAATGTGCCTTTTGGAACAGATATTCTTCTTCAGGAAAAATCTGATTCAAGCTTTACTGTTGCCTGCGAAATCTGCGAGGACCTATGGGTGCCTGTACCACCTTCAAGCCGACATGTGCTTGCCGGTGCAACTGTTATTGCAAACCTTTCAGCCGGAAACGAAATTATCGGAAAAGCAGAATACCGCCGGAACCTCGTAAAGTCTCAGTCGGCGCGTTCTGTCTGCGCCTATCTTTATGCAAATGCCGGAATGGACGAATCTACTCAGGACATGGTTTTTGCGGGGCATAATCTTATTGTAGAAAACGGAACTCTGCTTGGTGAGTCTTCTTTATTCTCAAATGAGGCTGTTTACGCTGATATTGATATAGAGCGCCTGTGCCAGGAGCGCAGAAGAACTACAAGCTTTGGTTTTTCTGCAAATAACAATTTTTTTGATTCGGATTATATTACAGTGCCGTTCAGTTTAAAAGCAGAAAAGGCTGGCTCAGACGGCGGATTCCTGCGCTATATCGATGCTCATCCGTTTGTACCGAATGATGCTGCAAAACGCACGCAGCGCTGTCTTGAAGTTATCACGCTTCAATATCAGGAGCTTGCAAAACGCCTGCGCCATATAAACTGTCAGTCTGCGGTTATAGGGCTTTCGGGCGGCTTAGACTCAACGCTTGCGCTTCTAATTACCTGCCGTGCCTTTGACAGTGTAGGAGTGAGCCGCGGTAAAATTACAGCTGTTACAATGCCGTGTTTCGGTACAACAGACAGAACCTACAACAATGCCTGTGCTCTTGCCAAAGAATGCGGCGTTACCTTAAAAGAAGTTCGCATTGCTGATTCTGTGCGCCAGCATTTTAAAGATATAGGGCAGGATGAAGCGCTTCACGACGTAACTTACGAAAACTGCCAGGCACGCGAGCGCACTCAGGTGCTTATGGATTATGCAAATAAGACTAACGGAATTGTAATAGGCACAGGCGACCTTTCAGAGCTTGCTCTGGGCTGGTGTACCTACAACGGTGACCACATGTCGATGTACGGCGTTAATTCTTCTATTCCAAAGACTTTGGTGCGCTATCTTGTACAGTGGTTTGCTGATGAAAATGATTCTGCCGTTCTTCGCGACATTTTGGACACGCCGGTTTCGCCAGAGCTTCTTCCACCGGAAGAAGGCAAAATCTCTCAGGTGACAGAAGACCTTGTGGGCCCTTACGAGCTGCACGACTTTTTCCTGTATTACCTTTTGCGCTTCGGCTTTTCACCGGCTAAAATTTTCTTTATGGCGCAGCATTCAGAGCTTGCAAAAACTTACAGCAGCGAAATCATCTTAAAATGGCTCAAGACCTTTTACAGGCGTTTCTTCAGCCAGCAGTTTAAGCGCAGCTGCATGCCTGACGGCGCAAAAGTTGGTACAATCAATCTTTCTCCGCGCGGTGACTGGCGCATGCCGAGCGACGCCATGGTTTCGGTCTGGCTGGAAGAAATTGAAAAGCTTAAGGCTTAGCAGAACTTGCCGGAAATAGGCGCAGCTTGTTTTGGTTTTATAACAAGCTGTGGCTGCTATCTTGTTCGTTATTGTATAATATGTTAGATTTAATATGATTTTATGCTTCAGATATTAACAATATCGTTTAAATAATAGGAACAATATGATTTACAGAGACACAAGAGATTCGTCATTTGCTGTTGATTTTAGAACAGCCGTTTTAAGTGGAATGAACGCCAAAACAGGCGGCCTTTATGTACCGGAAACAATTCCCAAGCTTCCAAAAGATCTTTTATGCCGGAGTGTTGCACCTTCTTTCAGAGATGTTGCTTTAGAAGCTGCAAAACCTTTTGTTGACGGCGAAATCCCTGATGCAGATTTGCAGGATATTATAATTGACGCATATCCTTTCAGTGCGCAGATAGTTCCGATAGACAGAATCACTTATGTGATGGAACTTTTTCATGGTCCTACCTGTGCTTTCAAAGACTTTGGTGCCCGTTTTATGGCACGCACAATGTCATATTTCAACCGCAATGAAAACACAGCTCTTCATATCCTTGTAGCAACTTCTGGTGATACAGGAAGTGCTGTAGGAAGTGCATTTCATAATGTTCCGGGGCTTGATGTAACAATTCTTTACCCGCGCGGCAAAATCAGTCCGCTGCAGGAAAAGCAGCTTTCAACTTTTACAGGCAATGTGCGCGCGCTTTCTGTTGAGGGCACGTTTGACGATTGCCAGAAGCTTGTAAAGACAGCTTTTGTTGATGCAGATTTGCGCCAGAAATTCCGCCTTTCATCTGCAAACTCAATCAATATTTCCAGACTTTTACCGCAGAGTTTTTATTACACTTATGCAGCTTTGTATGTTCAGCAGCGCACTTCGCTTGATAACAAAATCGAAGATCCTGCAATTATCATGACTGTTCCGTCAGGAAACTTCGGCAATTTGACTTCAGGTTTGATTGCGCGTGAAATGGGTGCGCCGATAAAAGGCTTTATTGCTGCTACAAACGACAATCACACAGTTCCAGACTGGATTTATTCCGGCGAATACAATGCCCGTCCGTCTGTTTCAACATATTCAAATGCAATGGACGTAGGTGCGCCAAGCAATTACGAGCGTATCCGCCATATGTATACAATAGAACAAGTTAGAGACCTTTTTGCTTCTTATTGGGTTGACAATCAGGGAACTTTGGACGCAATCGTAGAATGCTACAAAAACACAGGCTACATCATTGATCCTCATGGAGCTGTTGCATGGGCAGCCTGGAATGATATCCGTTCAGGTGCAATGGAAAAACTGATGAACGGAGAAAAGAACGATCCGTCTAAGCCTGGCCTTACACCGAATGTTCCTGCATGGGCAAATGCTGTTACAGACAAAAAAGCTGTTGGTGTTATTCTTGAGACAGCCCACCCTGCAAAATTCGGTGAAGTTGTTTACAAGGCAATTGCACGTGAGCCTTCTATTCCAGACAGACTTCAGCAGATTATGAAACTGCCTGATATGTCTATTCCGATGACAAACAACTACAGCGCATTCAAAGACTGGCTTATTGATAATCTATAAGAGATTGCCGGGGCGTGCCCGGCAATGACAGTTTGTTATGCCTGTCAATGAAAGGTTGTCATTACTGTACTTGATACTGCGACGTTTGCAAAGCAAACTCGCGTGTCTACGCAGTAGACACATTATTCCGTTCTTCTGACCATGTTGAAAAACTGCTCTTTGGAAATGGCTGTTAAAATAGGCCTTCCATGAGGGCAGTGCTTGTCTTCAAGCTGAAGTGCTTCTTTTGCAAGTGCTTCGGCAGTCTTGCTGTCAAGAATTGTTCCGTCTTTTACAGCGGCTCTGCATGATGCTCTTGCCGCTATGCTTCTTATAAGCTCGTTCGGCGCAATGCGTTTTTCAAGCAGATCTTTTTTCAAGTCTTCTTCTGTGCCGCTCCATTTTGTGCAGACAGATTCAATCTGCCATGTTCCGCCGCCGTCGTTTTTCAGTTCAAATCCGGCTTTTTCAAGCTCGTCTTTTATAGACTCAAGATATTCGTCGTCAGCTTCGCTTTCGGTTTCAATAATATACGGAAACAAAAGCTTTTGTTTTGAGCCTATGCTTTTCATAAACTGATTGAACAAGATGCGCTCGTGTGCCGCATGCTGGTCAATAAAATAAAGCGCATTATTCATTTCAACAAGCATAAAAACACCGAGAGCCGTTCCATAATAATGAAAGCTGTTTTCCTCGTATTCGGGTGCATAGTCTTCTACCGAAAGAGCCGCATAATTCATGTTCTCAGAATAAACAGCAGGTTTATTGTCCGGGGCAGAATGTTCAGCAGAATAATTGCTGTGAGTGCTTACTTCATAAGACGGCTTATAAGTCCGCTCAGCATGAAATTTTTCTTGAAATGCTTGCGGCTGATATGCTTTGAAGCTGTCTGAAAAACTTCTTGCAGGCTTATCAGAAAATCCGCTTTGAAAAGCGTTTTTTTCCGGCTTCTTGAAAAAATCCTCGGTTTCAGAAAAAGATTCAGAAAAAGACGGTGTTTCATCTGAAAGTGCAGAAGCTCCCTTTACAAGCTCTGCAATCGAAGAATCTTTGTAAAAGTTTCTGGTAGCAGTACTTATGGCATGGTGAATCGGAGACAAATCTTTAAAGCGAACCTCTTTTTTTGCCGGGTGAATGTTAAAGTCAACCAGCTTTGAATCTACGTTGAGAAAAAGAGCTGCAACCGGATATGTCCCGTTCGGAAAATAGCCTTGTCCGCCGTATTCAATTGCCTGAATAAGGCCGTATTCCCAAATACGTCTGCCGTTCACAAAAATATAGATATTGCGCTTGTCACTGCGCCTGATTTCTGCATTGCCCAAAACAAGCGTAAACTCAAAACCCTGCGCTTTATCTTGAAAGGAAACTTCATGAAAAAAGTTTACAGGCTCTGAAAGTTCAAGCGCATGAACAAAACGCTCTGCCTTTGTTTCGTCCGGCTGAAAATCAAACTTCACTTTTCCGTCTTGAATAAATTTAAAGCCCACGCTTGTCCAAGGCATTGCTTTTTCTATAAAAGACTGCTTGCAGAGTTTTGCTTCTGCCTGCGGCTTTTTAAGAAAAACGCGCCTTGCCGGAAAATTCTCAAAAAGCTGGGTAGATTCAACAACTGTGCCTTTGTTCCATTGTGTGGGCACAACTTTGTGTTCGGTTGTGCCGAATGCCTCAAGTTTGTGTGCAATTTCGCCCTGTCTTATTGATGTAATCTCAAGTCTTGAGACGGCGGCAATTGAAGCCAGTGCTTCACCGCGGAAGCCAAGCGTATTAAGTTCCAGCAGATCCTGGTCTGTGACAATTTTGCTTGTCGCGTGAGGGTAGGCGCAGGCTGCAAGGTCGTTTTTTGTCATGCCGAAGCCGTCATCTCTTACGCGGATTTTGGCAATGCCGCCTTCTTCGATTTCTACTGTTATGTACTTTGCGTTTGCGTCAATGGCGTTGTCCATAAGCTCGCGCACAATTGCAGCCGGTCTGTCTATAACTTCGCCTGCTGCTATTTTTCTTGCTGTGTCCTGCGGTAATTTTTGTATTGGTCTTGGATTATTCATGGCTTACTGATTTTGGTTCAAAGTTGAAAAGTTCAAGTTCTGGTTTTGCAGAATCTGCCTTTTTTGTCTTGCTCTTGCTTTTTGAAGCTGCGCCTGTTTCAGCTTTTGCTTCTTCAGCATCGTCCGGCTGGTTCATAAGCATTTGGATTTTTCCTTCCATTGCGTCAAGGTCTTTTTCTATGCCGCGGACAAGTTTTATTCCTTCATCAAACAAAGCCATTGCTTCTTCAATGCCTAAATCGCTGTCTTTAATTGAATCTGAAAGATTTTCAAGTTTCTCAAGTCTTTCTTCAATTGTGTTCATATATTTTCTCCGGTCTGTTTTTTTGTTTTGCCGGCAGAAACAGCTTCTACCGAACCTTGTGCAAGCCTGATTGCCAGAACCATGTTTTCAGAAACTTCATCAGCATTTCTGATTATTTTTCCGGTTTCTTTGTTTCTGACAATAGCAAAACCTCTGTCAAGAATCTTCTGCGGGTTTGCACTTTCTAATTTATGTTGTGCCAGAATAAGGCGGTTTTGTGCATTTACTATGCGGCTTTTCATTTCACCGCACAGACTGTCTCTTGCAGTGTCAAAGCGCTGAACCAGCGGTGACATCATTTTGCGCAAGTGCAGTTCCATTGCCTCAAGCGAAAAGCTTTGCAGCAAAAGCCTGCCGTGTGCAATTCTATTTGTCAGTATCTCATACATTTCAGCTGTGCTGTTCTGCAAAAACTCGTATATATCGTCTTTTAGCGGCGTAACCAGCTCAGCGGCGGCAGAAGGTGTGGGCGCTCGCAAATCTGCGGCATAATCGCTTAAAGCTGTATCAATTTCGTGGCCGACAGCGCTTACAATAGGAATTCTTGACGCAGCAACAGCTCTTACAACGCCTTCGTCAGAGAAGGGCAGCAGGTCTTCAAGAGAACCGCCGCCGCGCCCGACTATAAGTACGTCTGCAATGTCAAATTTGTTTGCGGCTTCAATCTGCCTGATTATTGTTGGCGGCGCGTCATTGCCCTGCACAATACATGGAAGAATCACAACTGAAATGGAATTGTTTCTGCGCTGTGTAATATTCAGAATGTCTTGAAGCGCGGCGCCGTTCGGACTTGTGATTACGCCAATTGTTTTTGGAAATCTTGGAAGCGGCCGTTTTTTTGCATGGTCAAAAAGCCCTTCGTCCGCAAGCTTCCGTTTCAGCGCTTCTATTGCCTTTAGAATGTCGCCCGTTCCGGCTTGTTCCATTGTGTCAACAACAATCTGATATGCTCCGCGCAGGGCATAAACTGTAACAGAACCTTTAACTCTTACCATCATTCCGTCTTTGGGCACAAAATCAAGATAACGTGATTTTCCTTTGAAAAGAACAGCTGAGATAGCGGCATTTTCATCTTTTAAAGTGAAATAATAATGCCCGCTGCTTGACGGCTTAAAATTTGAAATTTCACCTTCGATAATGACAGATTGAAAACACGCCTCAAGTGAAGTTTTTATATATGAGGTCAGCTCTGAAACAGAAAATGTAGTATCTTTAGGAAAAAGTTCTGTCACTATTTAATCCTTTAATTTATGTGCCGATACTGAAACATATGAAAACAATTGTTATCCTTTTTGCCGGAACCGCAGGCGAATATGCATATAATCCGGTTTTTGACGGAAAATCTGCATCAGAGCGTGCTTTAAGTTGGGCTGAAAAAGTTCCGGGTGCAGACACTGTCGCAGTTCTTTCTTTGCCGGATCAGGCACCGTTACATAGTTTATCAGCAGAAAAGCTCTCATTCAAGCATATTATTCAAGAAAAATGGACTGTTTCGCTTTTGCTTAAAACTATAGCAGAAATTTCCTGCGGCTTTGATGCAATTGTTTATGGATTTATAGACGCGCCTTTTTACAGCGCAGAAATTACAGCCGGTTTATTGGAAACATTCAAAAAATATGGCGCCGAATACTGTTTTGCAGACGGTTATCCGGCTGGGCTTGCACCTGAGATAATTCACCACGACACAGCAAACATTTTGGCTGGTCTTGCTAAAGATAATGCAGCTTGTGTTTCGCGTACAAGCATATTTGATGTGCTTAAAACAGACATAAATGCCTTTGAAATAGAGACAGAGATTGCGCCAAAAGATTTGCGGAGTCTCCGCGTAAGTCTTTACTGTGGAACAAAAAGAGATGCGCTCCAATGCGAGCGGCTTTATGCGCTTATGCAGAAATCTGATGAAAAAGACATCTGTTCTATAATTGAATCATCAGCTGATGTGCTTAGAACTCTGCCGTCTTTTTATTCGGTTCAGATTGCGTCTGCCTGCAAAGGCACTTGTACATTCTGTCCGTATCCAAAAGCTTATGAAGACAGGTTCAGCGTAAATGTTGCCAAATCAGCAGAGTTTATGCCTGTTGAAGACTTCCAAAAAATTATTGACAAAATCTCAAATTTTTCAAATGATGCTGTGGTTTCGCTTTCTCTCTGGGGAGAGGCTCTGCGCCATAAAGATTTGGCAAAACTCGTTGAAATTGTTCTTGCTAAGCCGGAGCTTTCTGTTCTTATAGAAACTACAGGAGAAGATTTAACTCCAGAAACAGCAGGGCAGATTGCTAAAGTAGTGTCTGGCGCTGCTCCGCGCAAAAACAGACAGGAACCTGTAAACTGGATAGTGGATATTGATTCGGCTGATGAAAATATGTACCAGACTTTGCACGGCAATAATGGTTTTGCAAAAGCTGTTCAGGCTGTAGAAATCCTGCTGCCGCTTTTCCCGAATGCGGTTTATCCGCAGTTTTTGCGCATGCAGGAAAATGAACTTCATATGGAGCCGTTTTACCGCTATTGGAAAGAAAAATGCGGCAAGGCGATAATCCAGAAATATGATTCATTTGCTGAACGGCTTGTGCAGCGCAAAGTTGCAGATTTAACACCTGTTCACAGAAATCCCTGCTGGCATATCAGACGGGATATGAGTATATTGATTAACGGTGATGTTCCGCTCTGCAAAGAACATATGTTTGACAATATCTGTGGAAACATTTTTAAAGATGAAATTGAAGATATCTGGCAGAAAGGTTTTGAAACCTTTAAATGCCATATGAATCATGAATATAAAGGATTATGCAGGAACTGTGATGAATACTATACCTTTAATTTTTAATCAGCGTCAGATTCAGCGCACCGTTATAGGCGGCTCTGAATTTGTAGCTCCTCTGGAGCAGTGTCTGCCTGTTTCAATTGTTATTATAAACCGCGGTGCGCGACAATATAGAAGCCAAATCTTTCAGCGATTGCAGAATTTCAATTTCAGACAGATTATTTTTGTTGAACAAGCTGGTAATGATTATGAGCTTGAAAATTTGACAAAGACATATCCTTTTGTGAAATTCCTTGTGCCGCTTGAAAAAGTTACTGTCGGCGACCTTGTAAATATGGCTGTAAGCGAAGTTGATACAGAATACGCGCTTGTTCTGTGGAATGATACATCAATTAAAGGCGATAATCTTTCCAGAAGATTTATTGAAAAGGTTACGGCTGAAAAAATTCTGTGTCAGGTTCCTTTCTTGTCAACCGTAAGCCGACAGGATCTTCCTGTGCAGATGGTGCCTTCTATGCCGGGCAATATTTTTACCGTAAATCCTTGTATGACATACAAAGACAAAGCTCCGACACTTTATCCGTTTGATTTTATCGGCTTGTATAATTGTGAAAAATTCAAGCAGCTCGGCGGCTTTGATTATACTATTAAGAACAGTTACTGGCAGAATATGGATTTTTCTTTCAGAGCATGGCTTTGGGGTGAAGAAATCCGGCTGGCGAGTCTTTTTAAGATTGAATATCAGGAAGAAGTTATTCCTGAAGATACAACAAGAGATGCTTCTTATTTGAGATTTTTCCTTAAGAACATTGCGCCTATTTTCAAGATGGATCATGCTGATTTGCCGAGAAAAAAGATCTTTAAATATATTTTGAAAGCTCCGTTCGGGCTTTTTGACGCAATTAGAGATTTTGAAGACGCCCGCTCATGGATAGAAAAAAACAAATACCGCTTTAAGAATGATTCCAAGATTTTTATTGATACGTGGGGAAGTCTTATATGACAATTCTGGTTATTCAAAGCAGACTTTCTTCCACACGTTTGCCAGAAAAAGCGTTGCTTCCTCTTGGCGGAAAACCTGTGCTTGCATGGGTTTTTGCTGCCATGAAAAAAGTTAAGGCCGACAGGTATTTTCTTGCTACAGATTATGATTCTGAAGCAAGACTTAAGCCAGTTGCTGAAGAAAACGGCTTTGAATGTTTTGCAGGCCCAAAAGATGATGTCTTGCGGCGTTTCTGCATGTTAATTGAACAGACTGGTGCTGATACAGTTCTCAGAGTGACAGGCGACAATCCGTTTTTGTTTTATGAAGCTGCCTCTGCAACAATAACTCATTTTGCCGAGCTAAAATGCGATTATTTCACCTATTCAGGCTTGCCGCATGGAAGCGGGGTGGAAATTTTTAACGCACATTCTTTGTTAAAAGCCGAAAAACTGACACAAGATCCGTATGACCATGAACACGTAGGTCCTGCGCTTTATAATCATAAAGATGTTTTCAACGCTGTTTTTGAGCAGGCGCCTGAGCAGTGGTTTTATCCGCAGCTTAGAACAACTATAGATACTGCCGAAGATTACAGACGCGCCCAGTTTATTGCTGAAAAGGTTGAAAGCCCGGCAGAAGCTGAAAAAATCATAAAAGCGGCAGAAAAAGCCCAGAAAAAGATTCTGCTTGTTCCGTCTGTAAAAAAAGGGCATGGAACAGGCCATTTAAGACGCTGCATAAGCCTCATGAAAGACGTTGCCGCAGATTTGTATATTCCAGAAGATGCAGATTTGCCGGGCTTAGATGAGCTTTTAAAAGATGTTCCATCTTATGCGCTGAAAAAAGATTACGAAAGCATAAAATCAGGCTATGACCTTGTTGTAACAGATGCTTTTTCGCTTGAAAAAGACGAAATCAGCCGTTATTCGGCAATTGCGCCGCTTGTTTCAATTGACGAGGGCTCTTTATTCACTGAATATTGCGATTACATTCTGGATATAATTCCGGCTTTTCAATACAAACGAATTCCGAATATGACTTGCAGCGGTTTTATTCCGCTGCCGGAAAAACGCCGGAGTTCTATGCCGAAAACAATTGAAAAAGTTCTTGTTGCAATTGGCGGCGAAGACCCTGCCGGCTTAACCCTGCCTGTGGCAAAAGCCTTTGCAGAGAACGGCTGCAGCGTAACAGCCTTAGTTGCCGACAGAGAGAATTTGGAGCAGATACGCGGCGTGCGCTACATGGAGTTTTCGCCGAATCTGCGCGAAAGGCTTTACACTTATGATTTGGTTGTAACACATTACGGTTTTACCGCATTTGAGGCAGTTGCGGCGCAGTGCGCTGTGCTTCTGCTTGGCACAAGCCAGCTTCATATTGATTTGGCGCGCAATTTCGGTTTTTCGGTTCTGCTTAAAAATGAAGTAAACACTGAAAAAGTAAAAAAAATCTTGCAGAATATACAGAAATTGTTCCCAAAGTCAAAAGAAATGGTTGCTTTGCGTGAATGTGAAAATCAAAGTCTTGCAGATTTTATAAACAAGCTTGCTTCAGGTGAAAAAATCGGCTGTCCTATATGCTCGGCTGAAAAACATAAAAGCAAAGGCCCTGATGAGGTTGTAATCCGTCTTGAGAATAGAACTGTAAGAAAGTGTTCATGTTGCGGAATGCTTTATTTAAGCTGGTCAATCGATGAAAAGAAGCAGTATTCGGCCTCTTATTTCTTTGATGATTATAAAAAACAATACGGAAAAACTTATCTTGAAGATTTTGCGTCAATAAAGTCACAGGGCATAAGGCGCTGCGGCGTAATTGACGAGATTTTTTGGAAAAACCGCCTGTATAACGGCAGAAAATCAAGAACAGTTTTTCCGTCAATTCTTGATGTGGGCTGTGCTTACGGACCGTTTTTGTCTGCCGCGCACGATGCCGGCTGGAACGTATTCGGCACTGATATTTCAGAAAATGCAATTGAATATGTTGCTGAAACCTTGCAGTACAAAGCCTGTAAGGCGGCTTTTCCTGACATAGACACAGCAAAAGAATTTGAAACTGAAAAATTTGACGCTCTAACAATGTGGTTTGTTATAGAGCATTTTCAGAATCTTGCACCTGTCTTAAAAAAAGTGAACAGTCTGCTTAAAAAGGGCGGAATATTTGCTTTTTCAACGCCGTCTGCTTCGGGTGTTTCTGCTAAATTCAAAAAGGAAAAATTCCTTGAACAGAGCCCTGTAGACCATTATTCGCTGTGGCAGCCGGAATTGTGCAACTCGATTCTTGGAAAATTCGGCTTTAAGGTTGAAAAAATTGTCTCAACGGGGCAGCATCCGGAACGGTTTCCGTATTATGAAAAGCATGAATTCAAACCGAATGGCTTTATGTACAGGCTGCTTTCGTTTTATAGCTCTGCCGCTGCGTTAGGTGATACTTTTGAAATTTATTGCGTCAAAGTGAAGGACTTGTAAAAATGAAAAAACATCATTTGCTTATGCTTGGCGCCGGTTTTATGCAGAAGCCGGCAATTGAAAGTGCAAAAAAATTAGGTTGGCGCGTAACTGTTGTAGATGGAAATCCAAAAGCTATTTGTGCTTCTCTGGCCGATGCTTTTGAACCGATTGATTTGAAAGATACAAAAGCTCTCATAGAATTTGCAAAAAAACTGAAAGAAACAAAAAAACTGGACTGTGTTTTTACAGCCGGAACTGATTTTTCAGCTTCTGTTGCAGCAATTGCAGACGCATGCGGCTTTAATTCGCATTCGCTTGAGGCGGCTTTGAATGCAACTGATAAAAGCAGAATGAGAAGCTGTTTTGCCACTGCCGGTGCGCCGTCGCCAAAATTTATTGAGGCTGATTCTGTTATGGCACAAAGAATTAGCGACTGCGCGCTTAAGTCTGGCAAATGGCCTTTTGATGAAAAAGCATTCCCAGAAAAATATCCGCTTGTTGTAAAGCCGGTTGACAATATGGGTGCGCGCGGCTGCATTACAGTGTTTTCGCTGAGAGAACTTGCCGAAGCTGTAAAAACTGCTGTACCGCTTTCAAGAACAGGGCGTGCCATTATCGAAGAATACATGGACGGTCCTGAATTTTCGATTGATTCGCTTGTTTTTGGAGATAAGCTTATAATTACAGGCTTTGCGGACAGGCACATATATTATCCGCCTTATTTTATCGAGATGGGCCACACAATGCCGACTGAGTTCAGCGAAAAAGACAGAAATGCTGTTATCAAGGCTTTTGCAAAGGGCGTAAAGGCTTTGGGCTTGTCGTGCGGTGCGGCAAA
>CAMJMF010000072.1 GCA_946406925.1 uncultured Spirochaetales bacterium
GGCTTTTCTATTCCGCATTTTAAAGCCAGATCATAGAGGCTTGTTTTTTTAAGGCTTGCCTCTTCTGTGATTTTTTCGTCTGTAAGAATTACCGAGCTTTTTCCGTCTGCTATAACATGACCGTCTGAAATAACAATGGCTCTGTCTGTATACTCAAGCATAAGATGCATGTCATGTGTCACCATCAGAATTGTCAGATTCTGCTCGCGGTTCAGCTTTCTAAGAAATTCCATTATTTCTGTGTAATGCGCGTAATCCTGTCCGGCGGTCGGCTCATCAAGAATAATGATTTCAGGGTTCATCACAAGAATAGAAGCTATTGTTATGCGCTTTTTCTGGCCAAAGCTGATTGCGCTGACCGGCCAATTTCTGTACGGATACATTCCGCATATTTTAAGCGCGTTATTGACCCGCTCTTTGATTTCACTCTCAGGCACTTTTCTGACCTTAAGACCGAGCGCAACTTCATCAAAAATTATAGGCTTTGAAATCATCTGATTCTGGTTCTGCATAACAAACCCGACTTTTTCGCCGCGCTGTTTTATTGACAAATCAGATATTTCCTCGCCGTTTATAAAAATCTCGCCTTTGTTCTGCTTGTTGAATCCACAAATCAAAGAGGCAATTGTAGACTTGCCTGCGCCGTTTGTGCCGACTATGCTCACCATTTCACCTTTGTTTATGGCAAAACTAATATTTTCAACTTTATAAGGTTTTTCTTCTTCATATTTAAAGCAGACATTTTTCAGCTCAAGCACCTTTTCTTTTGCAGGAACAAGCGGCGGTCTTTCTGTTTTTTTGAACCAGTTCAGAAACTGAGCTTTATACGGCTCAACATTCATGGTCTCGATGTGCATAGGCTTGTCTTTTGGGTCAAGAGCGCAGCCGGCATGTTTAAGCGCGGCAATATAAAGCGGCTCTCTTATGCCCTTCTCTCTGAATAAATCTGTGCAGAGAAGCTTGTCAGGCGTTTCGTCTGCTACAATCTGCCCTTCTTCTACAATGATTATTCTGTCAACGTCTTTGTAAAGCACATCTTCAAGGCGGTGCTCAATAATTATTACTGTTTTTCCTTTTGTTTTATTGATTTCATCTATTAAAGAAATAATGCGTTTGCCGGCTGCCGGGTCAAGGTTGGCAAGCGGTTCGTCAAACAAGAGGATTTCAACGTCATCAACAAGAATGCCTGCAAGCGAAACGCGCTGCTTCTGCCCTCCGCTCAATGCGCCTGGCACAGATTTCAAAAGCTTTTCTACGTCTACAACCTTTGCGGCTTCTTCTACTTTTTTGTGCATCTCTTCAAAGGGCACATTGTCGTTTTCAAGTGCAAACGAAATGTCTTCGGCAACAGTTAAGCCTATAAACTGGCCGTCTGTGTCCTGCAGCACTGTGCCAACATGTTTAGACATTCCGAAGATGCCTTCTTTTTCGGGGTTCAAACCGCAGACAGTCAATCCGCCGCTTATTTTGCCTGGAAAACTTGAAGGGATAAGCCCGTTTATGCATTTTGCTATTGTAGATTTGCCCGAGCCGGAGCTGCCTATTATGAGGACTTTTTCGCCTTTATTTATTGTGAGATTGATGTTTTTTAAAGTCGGTTCGCTCTGCGTTCTATATTTGTAAGTAAAATCTTTAAATTCAATAATGGGCGGCATATGAAAATCCAGTTGTAAGTTTCAGCACTTTTAAAAATAAAACAAAAAAGCTGCTTCAAAAGCTTTTGACTAAAGAAGCAGCATATTCAAATTAATTATTACTTATTGAAGCATTATTCTTCAGTTTTAAGTGAACCTGATTTGGTCTTTATCTTAGAGTAGCCCCAAGCAAGCAAAGAACCAAGAATAAGAATAATCACAAAGTTAGTGGCAAAAGCAACAAAGCCCTGTGCAAAAACCTTGTTTGACGGCTCTTTGTAGATAAGAATGTCAAGAACAGGTGCAAGCAGAACCCATGCAATGGCATTGGCAACTAACTGAACAAGATTAAAACCGATAAGCTGATTTATACCGAAACCGCCCTCTTCAACTGCATATTTCTTTGCAAAAAGACCAACCAGAAGTCCGAAAACAGCATCCGGGAAAACCCAGCTCCACCAGATGCTTCCATAAAAGAGTGCATCGCCCAAAGCGTGGCCAATCAGACCGATTGCAAAGCCTGCAACAGGGCCGAACACGGCGGCAAAGAAAGCAAGCACTGCAGCACGCACCTGCAATGCAACATTCGGCACAAAACCGACCGGAATCTGAACTGTTGTCAAAGCAACGAACAACGCCGCACCGATGCCGATGGCAACAACCTGACGGATGACATTTTTCTGTTTATCAGCCATTTTTTTCTCCGCTTGATAAATTAAGTTTTTCTATGAACGGAATCATTCAAAGACATTAATACTATACTACATCTTCAGAAGATTTGCATTGTATTTTTGTAGGAAAAACAAAAAGCTTAGTTAGTATGTGATAGGTTCAAATTCAGCATAATCATCATCACAATAGAGAATTCCATCATCATACGCTATCATAGAAATACCATCCCAAGTTTTATTATAAACACCTTTTGATGAGCCAAAACCTTTAAAATAATCAACATTATAATTATTTGCTTTTATATATCTTTCGACAAGATTCTTTTTCCATGCGTCATCTTCTGATTCTTCTAATTTAGCAAGACTTAGCTCAACAAATTCTTTAAAATTAGCTTCATTCAGCCGAATTTGAGCAAGAAGAAAACAGGTGAGAATAAAACAATCATTATCTTCATTTTTTTCATTAAGAATACATTGTACAATGTGATAACCAAAATCGTCTAAATTATCATCATAAAAGATTCCAATTATAAGATCTTCTTTCTCCTCTTCTTTAAGATCACATTTTTCAATTATTGAGTGACACACTATAGAATAATATTGCAAGCCATATTCTTGAAGAGGTGGTTCATCAAAAGGGATATCTATCAAAGACGGAGACATAAGCATCATGTTATGAATGAACATTGAACGGAACCACGTCGGCTTATCTAAAAGCCCTTTTTGATAAAAGGCTTTTCTGCAGATTTCAAAACTTTTTTCTATGTCATTAGTCACAAGAGAACCAAGCAAAAAACTATAAGCTGCAAGAATCGGCTTTTCTTCGACATTATCGTAAATCAAATCAAAAAACTGATTGGCATCTATGTTTCGTTTTAATAAATATTGTCTATAGCCATAAAGTACCTTGCATTGATACAAACTACTATGCGCATAATTATCAGGAAGAACAACACCGATACCACCACAAAAAGCCCAGTGAATCTTTTGAAGCATCAGATAAAAAATGTAGACTTTCTCTTCTGCCGTTGTGTTTTTGTTTTTCAGCTCTTTTGAAAGAGTTCTCACAAAATAATCATCTTTAACAAGTTTATTTACATCATACTTGTTAACATACTGAACAAGAGATTCGGGATATTCCCGAATCTCGCTCAGTTTTTCTTTTGGAATGTTTTCAGCATAAAGCGACACAGCAAAAAGACAACCCAAAATCAGGCTGCATACAAAGACTTTTAGTTTCATTTTTTTCCCCATATAGTTATATGTTTTTTTACATTATACAGATTGTAAAATATTTTACTAGATAGTTTCTTTGTATTTTTAAATAGAAAACTAAAAACGCAAATATTCGGGTCAATCACAAATAAGTGTTGGGGGTACTTATATTTAAGAAAAAATCAGTCTATATAATTCTGAAAAACTTCTACGCCAATATCAATTCCTAAACCTGATACTTCCCGTAAAATTTCTGATGGTACTGTAAACACGATATGCTCTTTTGTATATATCGCACAATAAAAACATATTCGTCCACCTGTTTGTTTTAATTCAAAAAGCGATGTCTTCTCTTTTAGCATACCTAATACAACAGCATTTGCTTTTTTTATGGATTCATAAAGGTCATCAAAATCTTGCATTGGCACAACATCGTAGCAAATATAAGATTCATTGCGCTTTGCAAAAAGTTTTTCTCCACCAGAATATTTTATATCAGGAGATTTATTAAACAAAGCTTGTAATTGGTCTACTGATAATACCGGATGCCAAATTTGCAATGCCACAGAAATCGAATAATTCATTTTTTCAAACCGTTATCTGCGCCATTGCTATAAAATCTCGTAGTCGGGGCCGTCTGCGCCGACAAAGACGCGCACCTTGAAATGCTCCATGCAGGCTTCATCTGCAAAAGCTAAAATATCCATCGCCTCGCCTGAAAAAATTGCCTCGGGGTCGTATGAGACTTCAAGCACCGTTTCTTCGCCTTCGCCGCACGCCCTTGAAAGCGCGCCGTTCAGCCGCACAACGTCGCGGACGGCAGGCACGGCATAAGAAAGCTTCTTTTCTTCATATTTAAACTGAAGGAACGAAAGCTGCATACGCTCAATTTCAATGTGAGGCTGCGTGCAAGGGTCAAAGCCAGTGTTGCGCGCGCAGTTGTTGCAGCGCTGCCACTCGGCAAAGTCTGCAAAAAACTGCGACGGCTTTATTTTAAGCGGGTGCAGCAGGCTCAAAAACCAGGTTACGGCGCGCCCGGCTGAATAAAAGACGTTGCACGCAAAAGCAAGGTGCTCTGCTTTTAAAAGGTCAGACTGCGAAAATGTCGGCGAACACTGAACATGGTACGGCGGCTTTGCATCGAATTTAAAAGCGAATTTGGCCGCATCTTCGTATAAAGCCGTGCCCGGCAGAACAGACAGCCTGAAAAGTTCAAGATGGTTCGGGTAAAGGCTTAGCGCATAGTCGATGCTGTCTTTGAAAGACGGAAACGTGTCGCCAGGCAAGCCGTAAATCAAGTCAAAACCGAAAACAAGCCCGTAATCGTTGAGAAGTGCAATTTTCCGGCTGAAATTTTTGCGCTCAAACGAGCGGTTTATGTTCTTTAAAACTTGCGGGTTTGCACTCTGAAGCCCGATTTGAAGCGAACACGAAAGCTGCGTAAATGCTTCCGCAAGAGATTTATCCATGCACTCTGCGCGCACTTCAAACTGATAATGCGCATCAGGCAGTTTTTTAGCCATCAGCTTTAAAAGCTTGAGTGCACGCTCGCGGTCGGCGTTGAACGTAGGGTCAAGCACAAAAATCTGCGGCACTTTTTTGCGCGCAAAAAGCTCAATCTCTTTTTCAAGCCGTTCCATCGGAAATTTGCGCACGCGCCGCTCGCCTTTCGATTCAAAACAGTAAGAGCAGGCATAAGGGCAGCCGCGCGAAAGTTCCCAGAGCACGCCGTTATATGTCACAGGGTCAATCGTGCCGTCAAGCCAGGGCGAGCTGAGCTTTGCACAGTCTTCGGTCGTGCCGACAATCAGTTTCGGGTGTTTTTTGGCAGCTTTTGCAGTGTCTACTCCTGCACCCGGCACACCGCTTTCTATCTTTTTAAGCAGTTCGACAAAAACTGTCTCGCCTTCGCCTTGAATCAGGTAATCGAAAACGCCGAGGTCATCAAACTGGTGTTCGCGGTCATTCTGCTGCTCGCGGTTTGCATGATGCGGCTGTGTGCCACCGGAATGGTGTGGGTTGTTTTTTGCGCGGCGCTCAGAAGCTTCATCTACTTCAGGCTGGCAAAAAGCTGAAACGCGTGCTCTTGCCGTAATTTCAGGGCCGCCGCAGACAAACACAGTGCGCACTTTTGTCTTAGCTTTTACAATTTCTGCAGTGCGCACACAATCGGCAACATTCCATACAAAGGCAGAGAACGAAACAACAAGAATTCCGCACTTAGATTTTTCTGCAATGCCAAGAATCTGCCCTGCTAAGAATTCTGCCGCATCTTTTTTTAATTCTTTTACTTCATCGTAAGAAATATCGCAGAGCGCTGTCTCTACGTTTTTTAGTTTTGCATTACGAACAGAAGAGACCACACAGGCTGTACCCAAAGGCAATGCCTGCGGACTTGTTTCTGCCAGAATTGTTGCAAAAACAACCTGAACTTTTGCATTTTCTGCCAAGATGATGCCCCCTCTGTTTTGGTTAATTACTAATTTAAAAGAAAAAGGCGCATTCTGTCAATTTAAGAAATTGCTAATTAATACTTCGCCTACAATTCACAACTTAACAAAGCAATCTAGCTATGTATACTCTCCAGTTTTTTGTAAAATCTTTAAAAATTTTAGCAGACAGGTACAGAAAAAAAGAAATCTTTATAGATATTCATTGTGAAATTCATTTCAAAGGAGAGCTTCACAATGAAAGCAATTGAAGAGTTGACCTTCACCGATGACTTTATGTTCGGTGAAATAATGAAGAACGAGGAGATTTGTAAGGGCGTTATCGAGCGGCTTCTGCATATCAAGGTTGATAAACTTGAGCTTATAACACTGCAGGAAACTATTGCACCATATTACGAAACGCGCGGTGTGCGCTTTGATGTGTATATCAAAGATTCTGGCAAAGTCTATGACATAGAGATTCAGAACAAGAAATTCACAGAAATCGAGAAGCGCACACGCTATTATCAGTCAATGCTCGATATTGATATGCTCGCAAAGGGCGCGAACTTCAGGGAATTGAAGGAAAGCTATGTGATTTTTATCTGCAAGACAGACCCTTTCGACTTAGGCGAGCCATGCTATAAGGTTAAGTCAATCTTCGAGAACCACCCTGAAAAGGAGTTTGATGACAAAACGCATAAACTCTTTTATAATGCAAGTGCATATAAGAAAGAAACTGATCCGGAAATTTACGCGTTCTTGCAATATGTGAGAACAAATGTGCCAGAAGACGATTTTACAGCCGGTATCTCCAAAAGCGTAGAAAAAGCTAAAGAGAACGAGCAGTTCAGGAGCGAGTACATGAGATGCAATATCCACGACTTTGACATAATGGAAGAAGGCAAAGAAATAGGCATTGCTATCGGCAAAGAAGAAGGCATCGCAATTGGTGAAGAGCGTGGACGCTATGAAGCCAAGCTTGAAGCTGCGCGGAATTTGATTAATCTTGGCGTTTCACTAGATATCATCGCACAGGCACAAGTACTTTCTCTCGAAAAGGTACAGCAGCTTGCTGAAGAACTGCACTTTTCGCAATAGATTTATCTACGAAGAAAGATTATTCGGCGAAAAGTGTCTGGAGTTTTTGTTTCACAAAAACTGTGAAACAAAAACAGACAGCTTATGTGTACCCAACTTTCAAGTTTACGCGAAGCGGAAACTTGCTGCGGTGCGCCAGATTATGCTTATTTTGTAGATTAAGCTCAACGCGCACCCGGGACTCTGAGCTGGTGTCCTCCCTTGTTTTACAGCAGCGGTATATTATTCTTTGCACATTCGTCAATCATAGACTGAGGCCATGTGCTTACCTGGGTTTCGCCAATATGTGCTTTTCTTAAGAAATACATGCACAATCTTGACTGTCCGATACCGCCGCCAATTGAAGGCGACAATTCTCCGTTAAGCAGTCTTTTGTGGAAATAAAGCTTTGAACGTTCTGGGCAGCCGCGCTCTTCAAGCTGGCGTTTCAAAGATTCAGGCGAAACGCGCACACCCATTGAAGAAAGCTCAAATGCTGTTTCAAGCACAGGGTTCCATACAAGCAGGTCGCCGTTAAGGCCGCGCTTTCCGTCACCAGTTTCGCTAATCCAGTCGTCATAGTCTGGGGCGCGGCCGTCATGTGCCTTGCCGTCAGAAAGCGGTGCACCGATTCCTATGATGAAGACAGCACCATATTTCTTGGCGATTTCGTTTTCGCGCTCTTTGACAGAAAGCTTCGGATAAGCTTGAAGCAAATCTTCTGCATGAATGAACGTAATCTCTTCGGGCAGAATCGGCGTAATCTGCGGAAAACGGTCGTAAATATAGAATTCGGTGCGCTTCAAGCAGCGGAAAATCTTCTTTACGACGTCTTTCAAAAATTCAATGCTTCTGTCGCCTGAGTCAATCGCCATTTCCCAGTCCCACTGGTCAACGTAAAGCGAATGAATGTTATCCAGGTCTTCGTCAGCGCGGATTGCGTTCATATCTGTGTAAATACCGAAACCGCGCGAAAGGCCAAGCTCCGTAATCTTTACCCTCTTCCACTTTGCGAGCGAATGTACAATTTCCATTGTCTGCTCGTTCATGTCTTTCACAGGAAAACTTACAGGGCGTTCCACGCCGTTCAAGTCGTCATTCAAGCCTGTGCCTTTTGGAACAAAAAGCGGTGCAGTGACACGCGTCAGATTAAGCTCGGTTGAAAGCGACAACTGGAAAAAATCTTTAATCATAACGATTGCATGTTCAGTTTCTTTTACTGAAAGCAAAGGCTTGTATTTTTTTGGAATTGTAAGCTGAGACATTTGTTTAATCCTTCAATTTAGTCTGAGTTAATCTGCGCCGGCTTCACACGCCTTAGCATCTGAAACCGGCAGTCAAATTATACGCTTTCAAGCACGCTCTTGAAAATCTTAAGACCGGCAAGAGCCTGTTCTTCTGTGAGCACAAGAGGCGGCAGAAAGCGCACTGTCTTTGTTCCGGCTGTTGAAACACACAAGCCGTTTTCAAGACATTTTTTCTGAATATCGCCCGGTACCTGGGTAACGTCAATGCCAATCATAAGGCCTTTGCCATGCACTTTTGTTACGCATGGCAGTTTCCAAGATTCTATTGTCTTGAAAATCAAATCGCCCACTTTGTTGACGTGCTCAAAAAATGCCGGCTTAAGCATTTCTGCAAGAACTGCTCTGCCGCCTGCACATGCAAGAGGGTTTCCGCCGAAAGTTGACTGATGGTCTCCGGCAACAAAAACGTCAGTTGCCTTGCCGCCGAACAAGCATGCACCCATCGGAACACCGCCGGCGATGCCTTTTGCAGCTGTAATAACGTCTGGATTAAGCCCCATTGCAAGACTTGCAAACAAAGAGCCTGTTCTTCCCATGCCGGTCTGAACTTCATCAATCATTACAAGTGCGCCTGCTTTGCGCGCTGCATCGCATGCGGCTTTTGCCCATTTTGCGTCAACAAGGTTTACGCCGCCCTCACCTTGAATACATTCCATCAAAAAGGCGCAGACTGAATCGTCAAAAGTTTTTTCAATTGCGTCAAAGTCACCCGGCTCAATATACTTGAAACCTGCCGGATACGGCGCAAAGCAGTCAGGGTGAAATTTCTCCTGACCGGTTGCCATAAGCGTTGCCAAAGACCGGCCGTGAAAAGACTGCTTGAGCGTTACAATTGTCTTTCTGTTGCCGCCCTTGTCTTTGCTTTCAAGCCAGCCGTATTTGCGTGCAAGCTTGACAGCAGCTTCGTTTGCTTCTGCGCCAGAGTTGCAGAAATAAACGCGCTTCATGCCTGTTGCCTTTGTCAGTTCTTCCGCAAAAGCAAGGTTTGTGTCAGATGTATAGTAATTTCCGATATGAATTTCTTTCTTAATCTGGTCTGTAAGTGCCTTAACCAGAATCGGGTTATTATGTCCAAGGCAGTTGACACCAATGCCAGAGACAAAATCAATATATTTCTTGCCGTTTTTATCAACAAGTTCTGCACCATTACCATTTACAAAAGTTACATCAAAACTTCCGTAATTGTTTGCAACAATACCAGCCATAATTTGTCCTTTATATAAAATTAGAGAATCATCGTACCAACACCGCGGTCACTGAAAACTTCAAGCAAAAGCGCATGCGGCACACGGCCGTCAATAATATGCGTTCTAAGAACACCGCCGTCCAAAGCTTCGGTACAGCATGCAACCTTTGGAATCATGCCGCTTGAGATAACGCCTGTATCAACAAGCTGCGGAATATCCTCTCGCTTAATAACTGAAATAAGCGAATTAGGATCATTCACATCTCGCAAAAGCCCCGGAACATTCGTCATCTGCACAAATTTTTCAGCTTTAAGCGCAACCGCAATTTTGGCTGCTGCTGTATCTGCGTTAATGTTATACGAATGCGGATCACCAGGACCACCGGCTGCAACAGTGGAAATAACCGGAATAAAGCCTTCTGCAATTACCTGATTAATAATAGAAGGATTTATTGCTGTAACCTCGCCTACAAAGCCCAGATCTGCGCCGTTAGAAGTAAGCTTGGTTGCTGTAAGCATTCCGCCGTCTATACCGCAAAGACCAACTGCCTTGCCGCCAGCTTTCTGAAGCAACCCGACAATCTCTTTGTTGATTTTGCCGGCAAGCACTTCCTGAACAATTTCCATTGTCTCTTCGTCAGTGTAACGCAGACCGTTCACAAACTTAGATTCTTTGCCGACCTTTTCGAGAGCCGCATTAATTTCAGGGCCGCCGCCATGAACAAGCACAGAACGGATGCCTACAAGGCTCATCAAAACAAGGTCTTCCATTACAGCCTGTTTCAGTTCTGTATTAAGCATGGCGTTTCCACCGTATTTTACAACGATTGTCTTGCCGGCATAGCGCTGAATATAAGGCATTGCCTGAACAAGCACATCGGTCCAGTCTTCATTAGAAATCATGTGCGATAATCTCCGTTAATCTTTACATATTCATAAGTCAGGTCGCATCCCCAGGCAGTGCCTGAAGCATTGCCGTCTTTCAAGGTAATAAGAATCTTTACCTCTTTTTCGTTGAGCACAATTTTTGCCTTGTCCTCATCAAAAGGAAGGTCTGCGCCGTCTTTGCAGACATCAATTGTTCCTTTGCTGTTAGTAAAAGAAACGCTTGTCTTTGTCTGGTCAAATAATTCGCCAGAATAGCCCATTGCACAAAGAATGCGTCCCCAGTTTGCATCAGCACCAAAGAAGGCAGCTTTTACAAGACTTGAGCTGATAACAGACTTTGCGATTTTTCGTGCTGTTTCAACAGAAGAAGCGCCCTGAACAGTACACTCAATCAGGCGTTCTGCACCCTCGCCGTCTGCCGCAATTTTTCGTGCCATCATCGTGTTTACTTCGTTGAGGGCAGCCAAGAATGCGTCATAATCTGCGCCTTTTGTCTTTATCTCAGCATTGCCAGCCATGCCGTTTGCAAGAATCGACAAAGTATCGTTAGTGCTTGTGTCACCGTCAACAGACACGCAGTTATAAGTGCCTTTAATGCTTTCAGACAAGGCAGCCTGAAGCATTTCGCTTGAAATGGCGCAGTCTGTTGTAATAAAGCCGAGCATTGTTCCCATGTTAATGTGAATCATGCCGGAACCTTTTGCCATAGTCCCGATGCGCACAGCCTTTCCGCCGATTGTGGTTTCTACAGCCACTTCTTTGTATACAGTGTCTGTAGTCATAATGGCTTCTCGGGCAGCAACGTTGCCTGAACGGCTTAAGCCCTTCTTTAATTCGGGCACAGCTTTTTCGATTACGTCTATATTAATCTGCTGACCGATAACACCGGTTGAGCAGACAATAACATCAGTTTCTGAAATAGAAAGAGCATTTGCAGCTGCACGGGCCATTCGCAAAGCATTTTCCGCACCTTTTTCGCCGGTGCAGGCATTTGCGTTACCAGAATTAGCAATTACAGCCTGTGCTCTGCCGGTCTTTACATGTTCCCTTGTCAGTTTGACAGGTTCAGCTTTTACAAGATTTGAAGTAAAAACAGCACCGACACTGCATGGCTTTTCTGAATAAATCAGAGCTAAATCATTCTTTGTTCTTCCAGGTTTAATGCCTGCAAGAATACCATTTGCGCTAAAACCCAGCGGAGCACAAACACCGCCATCAATAAGTTTAGTCACTTTCGTACAGCCTCTAAAAATATATTAAAAAGTTGAAAAAAACGGTATTAGAAAGCAGGAGGAATCATATCGATTCCCATATCTTCCTTATAACCGAACATAATATTCATATTCTGAACAGCCTGACCTGCCGCACCTTTAAGCATATTATCCAGAGCTGAACAAACCTCAAGCATTTTGCCGTCATGCACAACATGAACCGAAATGTCGCAATAATTTGAATAACGGACATTCTTTGTTGCAGGCACCATTCCAGAAGGAAGAACACGGACAAATGGCTCGTCTGAATAAAAGTCGCTGTAAAGGCGCTGGATTATCTTGCTGTTAATTTCAGCACCGGCAGCTTCACAGATTGTATCATTCAGCTGGGCGTATATTGTGCTGACAATACCGCGGCTCATCGGAATCAGATGCGGAGTAAAAACAACGCCGCAACGCTCGCCTGCCGCAATCGAAAGATTGCGTTCAATTTCAGGCTGATGTCTGTGTGCGCCGACCGCATACGGAGAAATAGATTCGCCGCATTCGCAGAACTGATTCTTAATAGAAGGATTTCTGCCTGTTCCTGTTACGCCGCTCTTTGAATCAATAATAATCGGGTCAAACTTAATAAGACCGTTCTCTATTGCAGGCAGCAGCGCCAGTGTTGCAGATGTTACATAACAGCCAGGGTTGCCAATAATGCGTGCCTTTGCAATCTTCTTGCGGTTCATTTCAGGCAGACCATAAACAGATTCTGCATGAACAGCAGGATATTTCCAGCTTTCTTTGTACCATTTTGTAAAGGTAGCCTCGTCATCGTCAAAGCGGAAATCAGCAGACATATCGATAAGCTTCTTGCCCTTTTTGATACATTCGTCTGCATATTTTTCAGCAACACCATGCGGCAAAGCTGTAAAAATAACATCAGATTCATTTACAATAGAATCTGCGTTTATAAGCTTTATATCAATGCAGCCTGCAAGATTCGGATACACGTCCTGCATCTGCTGTCCTTCAAAACTGACAGAGCTTA
>CAMJMF010000073.1 GCA_946406925.1 uncultured Spirochaetales bacterium
CACTTGTGCTTCGGCGTGAACTACAAGAAACTTAAACGGATAAACATCTGTAAATGCGCCGGTCTGCTCGGTGCGGCTCAGCTCGCCTTTTACGTACTGCTTTCTGATTATTGAACCGTTCTCGCCGACATATTCTATAAGATAATCAAAGCCCTGTTCGGCTCGCTGCTTTGCTGTAAGCGTCAGTTTATAAGAAAGAACAAGCCCGTTTTCAATGCGTTCTTCCTGGGCAGCAAAGCCCTTTAACGTCTGTTGATTTTCATTGAATTTGTGAATTACGCGGCAGGCATTTCCGGCGCCGTCAAAATAATAGACCGAAGACTCAAGCTTTGAAAAATACGGGTCGCCTTTTTCATAGACAAACTGAACGGTCTTTCCACCGTATTCGTTCTTTTTTACAAGCACTGTTTCTTCCTGAGCAGAAAGCACACCGGCAGACAAAAACAATAAAAGCAGACATTCTATGAACGTCTTTGCAGCTTTTTTGGAGAAGCTTTCAAACAAGTGAGAAATTTTCTTTATGTCTGCCAAACAGTACCGGAACTTCACCGCATTCCTTCATAACAGGGAATTAATTGAATATATCCCCATTTTCCATTAATTATATGCAGAAATAGCGGCTTCTTCAATTAAAAATCAGTTATATATGCAAATATAACAAAGGAATAGTGGTAAAAGTTAATTCTAAAATCATATTAGAATCAAATTATTCAAGCAGCCCTGCGTTTTTTAAGTCCTGCACAATCTGTGCAGTAAACTTTTTGGCACCTTTTTTGTTAAGATGAGTCGCATCAAAAAACAAAGAATAATCAGAAGAATATTCTACTTTTTGAGAATAATCCAGATATATAAGCCCCGGATATTTTTCTTTCAGAATATCTGTAAAGCGATAAAACGTATCGAAAAAATCTGTCTGTGCATATATGGCATTTAATTTATCTACTTGAGGTGTACTAACAAGAACAGGCTTGAGTCTGTTTTTATTGCAAAAATCTATGATTTTCGATAATGCCTCTATATTATAAAGAAAACCTTCTTCACCTTTTTCTACACCGTTATCTCTTGTAAAAGTCTCATACATTATTTTACTGCTGTCTGCAAGAGATTCTCCGGTAGATACCACTTTTTCATATGCTGCAACCGGTGAATTATTTTCATTCATAAAGAATTTCTTCCAAGGTTCCTTTGTTGAAAAAAATGGGAATACCTTATATAAGAAATAATCTTTTACATTCCAGTCAGGGAAATTTTCTTTTTCAAGAATTTTATAATATTTATAAAGCGGTTCTTCTTCGATTCTAGTTATATCAAAATATGATACAGGAATAAGAATAACAGCGTTTTCTGAAAAACAATCAACATATTGCTTTAATATTTGATAATTATAACCATGATGCTGCCAGCTAACAGCCATATTAATAGCGGTATATTCCGGAAAATCGATATAATCAAAGGCATATACACCATGAGAAGAGCCGACATTTGTAAGCTGAATATTTTCAGGCACATGCCTGAATTTTTCCTGTTCAGTATAATATACATCCCAATAATATGATTTGCTGAAAATAAAGTTCAGAACAAACAACAAAAGAATAAAAGGAATTGTAATAATTGCAATTTTAATCAGAAATCTTTTCATCATAAAAACCTAAAATTGAAAATAAATAAATTCTGCGGCCTCAAAAAGCCCTGCATCAACCATAAAATAAAAAACTACACCAACAACTGCGTAATACAAAAACCAGCGGACAGGCAGAGATTTTTCTTTTATTATTTCACGCCCATTTCTGGTTCTGGTAATAAACGAAATAACCGCTATAACAGCAATATACAATATACAAGAAAGCAATGTGATTTTTTTCAGTCCAAGCGTATATGGTCTGAAAAATCCTTCACCGAATCCGATTGTACCATTTAATAGACCTGTTACAGATTGAATAATCTCTTTCGGGAACTGCAACACTTTCTGTACAGCAAGCAAAGAATCTGCCGTTGTTGATGCCCTGAAAAAAATCCATGCAAAACAGACAAGAACAAACGTAAATGCCACCTGCACAAACTGCCACCAGCGTTTCGTATTTCCGTCTTCAGATATAATGCCCGCTTTGCCAAGCAAAGCTTTACGGAACGGCTTTGTAAGAACTCCGGCAACCTGATAAAGCCCGTGAAGAGCGCCCCATATAACAAAATGAAATGCCGCACCATGCCAAAGTCCACTTATCAAGAATGTAATAAACAGATTAAAGCAGCGTCTTGCTGTACTGCATCTACTGCCTCCAAGCGGAATGTACACATAATCCTTAAACCATGTAGAAAGCGAAATATGCCAGCGCCGCCAGAATTCTGCTATAGACTTTGAAAAATACGGCCGCTCAAAATTCTGCATTAAGTTAAAGCCAAGAACCTTTGCTACACCAATTGCAATATCTGAATAACCCGAAAAATCACATAAAATCTGAAAAGCAAAAAATACAGTGGCAATTGCAACCGCCGTTCCAGAAGAGCCTGCAATATCGGCATAAACCCTGTCTACATATTTGGCAAGCTGTGCAGAAACAACAACTTTCTTGAACATTCCATATGCCATCATTTTCAGACCGTCAGTAACCCGGTCATAATCAAATTCATGGTCAACTTTAAACTGCGGAAGAAGATTTTCCGTACGCTCAATCGGACCGGCTACAAGCTGTGGAAAAAATGTTACAAACAACGCATAAGTCATAATGTTTTTCTCAGGGGTAACACGTCCTTTGTAAACATCTATTGAATAACCCAAAGCTTGAAAAGTATAAAAGCTGATTCCGACAGGCAGCAGAACATTAATAGCAGGAATTCTATGAGCGACACCGATTCTGTCAAAAACAAAGCTGACAGTTTCTGAAAAAAAGTTAAAATACTTAAAAAAGAATAGAATTAAAAGATTTAACACCAGCGAACAGACAAGTATAAATCTTTTTTTGCTTATCTTGTTTTTTGAATCAGACAATTCTACCTTGCCCATCAAAAGACCGCTAAGCCATGTTACAATAACAGAAGTCAGAATCAGCAGTATATAAGCGGGATTCCAACATGCATAAAAGAAAAGACTTGCCGCCAGCAGAAGCAGCTGACTCGCCCAATTCTTTCTGATTTTATACACAAATAAAAAATAAAGACTTACAATTATTGGAAAAAACACAAAAAACTGAATACTGTTAAAAAGCATAATTCCAAGCTACTTTATTTATCAATTTTTTTCTACTATGTCTTGAAATCTTGATTTTATGAAATTGAAAAAGATTCTGTTTTTTGTTATTTTTAGTTATGCAAAGATATTTTTCGCGTTTATTTTTTAAGATTTTCCCTTTTTTGAAAACAAAAATAGAGCCAGTTTCAATAGACGAAGTTGAAGGACTTATAAAACAAAAAGTTGCTGATTCAGAAGTCTTTTCATTACAAAAAGCAAATGATGTTTATGGAAATTTCCATGAAGATTTTAACCAGGATGCATATACTGCAGTTATTCCCGAATTATTTATCTACAAACTCCCAAACGGAATTGTAAAAAATGGACTTGAAGAAATATTCACAAAAAACAAGAAAGTTATAAAAGAGATAACAGCTCAAGATACAAATCCGCAGATCGGGCAGCTCTTTCCATGTAACCCAATAAAAAGAATTCATGGCTCTGTAGCTTATTTCAATTTGTCTTCACTTGAAAATATTTATGGACATTACTGGTGTGAATATATCGGACAGATTTATCTTTTGTGGAAATCTGGAATAAAAGCCGATTTTTACGTTTTTACACAGCAGCTTCCATTTCAAAAACAGTTTATTCCAATTTTATGCAATGTTTTCAATATTCCAAAAGAGAAAATTCTAACTTTTCCGACGGGAACTATTTTAAAGCCCGATGTTCTGATTTTTACATCTCTTTTGAATTCTAAAAAGCCGATAACATGCGGCGGCAGAACAGACTGGAATAAAATTTATATGCCTCATTTTATGAAAGATATTTATAAAATGCTGGCAGATTCCGTACAAGAAAATACTTCTTTTGGCGAAAGACTTTACGTTTCTAGAGAAAACATGTCTTTAAGAACAACTGACAATGAAAAAGAAGTTCAAGCTCTTTTAGCTCCATACGGTTTTAAAACTATCCACCCGGAAGATTTTTCTATACCTGAAATTATTTCTATATTTAAAGCTGCAAAATATTTAATAGCCACAAATGGTTCTGGGATGGCACCTTTTTTTCTTACTCAAAAAAAAGACGCAAAACTCCTCGTTTTATATCCTGAATTTTTCCCAGATACGCATTTCAAAATTATGTCAGAAATCTGCGGCATTGAGTTCAATTATTTAAGGTGCAAGTCTGTGCCGTCTGACGAAAAGCACCCGCGAGAAGACGATTTGACTGTAGATTTAGAGGGCTTGAAGCTTTTTCTTGAAAAACTGAGCTGAGCCCTGACGGCTTGCGGAAAATCAAGTTAATATGCTATTTTCCTTTCATGGAATTTATTTTAAGCTGCTCGTCATGCATTGTGCGTCAGGTTGCGCAGGTTACTTCGCTGCTGCAAATTGAAAAATCTAAGGCGCAAGGCCTTTTGCGCCAAGTTTTGACGCAGCTCTCAGAAGCTGATTACACAAAATGTACGCCGGAATTAATCGGCGAAACATGGGATTTGCTTGAAAAGGCAGTAGGCTTCAGGGACGTTTACCAAAAGATGAAACTGCAATATGACAGAGCCGTTCTGTCTCAAAAAGATAAAATCCTTTCTATTATAAACAGCCAGCCCGATGATGAGGCAAAATTCAGTAAGGCACTGTTTTTTGCTATTTACGGAAATCTAATAGACCTTGCCGCCGCCGACTATTTTGACGAAGAAGCTTTTTGGAATAACGCCGAAAAAACCTCGCTAGTTCCGTTTTCAATTGATGACAGAAGCCGCCTCTTTGAAAAGTTGAAAACGGCGCAGTCTGTTTTGTACATCGGCGACAACTCAGGTGAAATTGCACTGGACAAGCTTTTTATTCAGACTATGAAAGCTTTGTTTCCTAAAATTGCATCTACATATGCTGTAAGAGGTTATGCTGTATTAAATGACGTTACACTCATAGACGCAGAAGCTGTGAACATGCAGGAAGCTGCCGAAGTCATTTCAAACGGAAGCAAGGCGGCAGGCACAGTTCTTACCACAGTTTCAGGCGAATTTCTCGAGCGTTTTAACAAAGCTGACGTTATAATTGCAAAAGGACAGGGCAATTTTGAAAGCCTGCACCCTTGCAGCAGCCCGAATCTCTTTTATCTGCTTATGGCAAAATGCCCCGCCATTGCCTCAATCTTTAATGTCAAACCAATGACCCTAATCTGCAAACAGAACAGCTTTTCGCAATAGTTTTATCTTACGTTGAAGTCTATTCGGCGAAAAGTGTCGCTTTTTGCCTTCGCAAAAACCGCCAGCCTTTGTGTATATCAACTCACTTTGTAGTTAATCTGGGGGTTATTAGGGGGTATCCCCCTAATCGGTGCTGAGGAAGATAGGGGTTGAAGGGGAAAGAAACCGCCGCTTCCGAAGTAGAGCGGTGTCTTTCCCCTTCTCTCTCCTTATTGTAATTTTGCCTGTTTTTCCTTATTATTTGTTTCTGCATTCATTTGCTTATGGAGAAACAATGGAATTTACACAAGAATCAGTCGACGCACTCACAGTAAACGAAGTCGACATTATGAAAAAAATTGCCGGCGAGCTGAACATTCAGCTGCAGCAGGTCAGTGCTGTTATCAGCCTTTTTGAAGAAGACTGCACGGTGGCGTTTATCAGCCGCTACCGCAAAGATAAGACCGGCAACCTTGACGAAGTTCAGGTTCTGAACATCGACCACTCTTATAAATCATATAAAAACCTTGAAGAGCGCCGCATTGAAATTGTCAAAGGCGTTTTTGCGCAGGGCAAGCTTACAGATTCTCTGTACGAAGCGATTATGGCAGCCACAACGTTGGCCGCGCTTGAAGACCTCTGGGCACCGTTCAAGAAAAAGAAGAAGACACGCGGAATGGTTGCCGCTGAAAAAGGTCTTGAGCCGCTTGCCGATGCCATGCTTGAAATGGACGATGCCGCAATCGAAAAAGAAGCTGAAAAATACATCAAGACAGACAATGAAGCCCCGGCCTTGAACGTAGAAACAGCCGCAGACGCGCTTGCCGGTGCACAAGACATCATCGCAGAACGCGTAAGCCAGGAAGCCAAAAACCGCGAAGCCGTGCACAACCTCTACATGAAGAGCGGCAACATCGTGACAAAGGGTATTGTGCCGGAAGGTCAGACCGAAGAGCAGGCGCAGAAAGTTTCAACATATCAGATGTACTGGGACTACAAAGAGCCGCTCAATCAGGTTAAGCCGCACCGCATTCTTGCGATAAACCGCGCAGAACGAGAAGGCGCGCTTGAAGTTACAATCGACGTTGATGTTGATGAAGCAGTCGCAATGCTGCAGGGTCATCAGAAAATCAACAACCACTACCATAAAGACGCAATCGAAGACGGCGTTGTGCGCTTGCTTTCGCCGTCTGTTGTGCGCGAAATCAGAAGCGACGAAACGGACGAAGCCGACAACCACGGCATCGGCGTTTTCAGCGAGAACCTCAAAAATTTGCTGATGACGCAGCCGATTAAGGGCAGCCGCGTTCTCGGCATTGACCCGGGCTACCGCAACGGTACAAAATGTGCGGCTCTTGATGAAACAGGCAAATACTTGGGCTTTTTCAAGATTTTCCAGGAACAGAACCCGAAAGAAGCTTATGATTTAATCAACGATGCAATCGATAAATATGATATTCAGGTGCTCGCTGTAGGCAACGGAACAGGCAGCCAGGAAGTTCAGGCTATTGTAAGCAAGGTTATAAGCGAAAATTATGCGAACAGCGACGTTGAGTACACCGTCGTAGATGAATCTGGCGCTTCAGTTTATTCTGCAAGCCCGGTCGGCACAGAAGAATTCCCAGACCTTGACGTTATGGTCCGCGGCGCAATCAGCATGGGCCGCCGCCTGCAAGACCCGCTCGCAGAGCTTTGCAAGATTGACCCGAAAGCCATCGGCGTTGGCCTTTATCAGCATGACGTAAACCAGAAAAAGCTTGCCGAGCAGCTTGACGAGGTTGTAAGTTCAGTTGTAAACAACGTCGGCGTAAACCTGAACACAGCAAGCTACATGCTCTTGAAATATGTTTCGGGCATCAACTCAAGCACGGCTAAAAAAATTGTAGCTTACCGCGATGCAAACGGAAAAATCAAAAGCCGCGAAGATTTGAAGAAAGTTCCGGGTCTTGGTCCGAAAGCTTTTGAGCAGTGCGCAGGCTTTTTGAAAATCGCAGAAAGCGCAGACCCGCTAGACAACACTTGGGTTCACCCCGAAAATTACGACGTTGCGCGCGAAGTCTACAAAGCTGTAAAAGCCGGTGAAAAAATCAGCGCAGAAACACGCAAGGCTTTGTGCGAAAAATACAAGCTCGGCGAAACGACGCTCAATGATATAATCGAAGAATTGCAGAAACCGAACCGCGACCCGCGCGAAGACTACCCTGCACCGATTATGCAGAAAGGCGTTCTTCAGTTTGAAGACCTGAAAGAAGGCATGAAAGTTACGGGCAAAATCAAGAACGTCGTCGATTTCGGCGCATTCGTTGACATCGGGCTGCACGAAACCGGCTTGATTCACATTTCAGAGCTCAGCGATTCTTATGTTTCAGACCCGATGGATGTTCTGAAAGTCGGTGACGTAAAAGAATTCAGAATTATCGGGCTCGACACAGACAGACGACGCATCAGCCTTTCTCTTAAGAGCGAATCTTCTGCGAGAAGCGGCGCACCGAAACAGGGCGGCTCTGCTGAAGGCGGCAAAAAGCGCGTTGTTGTGCGCAAGGCCGGCGACAAACCGAAAGACGGCTACAAAAAATCAGACCGTCCGCAGCGCAGCTATTCCGGCTCTGACGACGGCATGACCTACAATCCGTTTGCCGCTCTCTTAAAGAAATAGCGCAAATTTCAGTCTGGCAGTTTCCGCTGCCAGATTTTTTTTGCCGGAATGAACAAGCCAGCATGTTGAAGTCTAATGTCATTCCGAACTTGTTTCGGAATCTCTATGATATATACAGCGCAGATGCTGAACCAAGTTCAGCATGACACCAAATAATTGTCATTCTGGCTTGGTTCAATAAGCTAAAAGGAGCAGAACATGAAAGACCCAAGAATTGACACGCTCGCAGAAAACATTGTGCGACATTCAATAAAAGTACAGAAAGGCGACCGTGTGCTCATTCAGAATAACAACGTGACACCAGATTTTATCAAAGCGCTCGTGCGCGCAACATACAGCGCAGGCGGCCTGCCTTTCGTTTCACTCAAAGATATTTCCGTAGAACGCGAGCTTATGCTCGGCGCAACAGAAGAGCAGCTCAAAATCCGCGCGGAAATTGAGCTTGCCGAGATGAAGCAGATGAACTGCTTTGTGGGCTTTAGAGCGATGCAGAACTTATATGCGCAGTCTGACGTACCGGCTGAAAAAGCTGCCATGTACCAGAAGCTTTATTACGAGCCGGTGCACATGCAGCAGCGCCTAAACCACACACGCTGGGTTGTAATGCGCTGGCCGACCGCCGCAATGGCGCAGCTTTCGGGCATGAGCCTTGAAGCGTTTGAAGATTTTTATTTTGACGTTTGCTGCCTTGATTACGCCAAAATGTCAAAAGCCATGGACCCGCTCGTTGAGCTAATGGAAAAAACTGACCGCGTGCGGATTGTTTCGCCGGCAACTGAAACATGCGCCGGCACTGACTTGAGCTTTTCGATTAAAGGCTTGCCTGCAATCAAATGCGACGGCGCATGCAACATTCCTGACGGCGAAGTTTACACCGCGCCTGTCAAAGATTCTGTAAACGGCAGAATCTCGTACAACACGCCGAGCCTTGAGGGCGGCTTTTTGTATGAAAACATCAGCTTTGAGTTTAAAGACGGAAAAATCATAAAGGCCAGTGCCAACAACACAGAGCGCATAAACAAGGTGCTTGATACAGACAGCGGCGCGCGCTTTGTCGGCGAATTCGCTTTGGGCGTAAATCCCTACATTTTGTCGCCGATGAAAGAAACGCTGTTTGACGAGAAAATTTCAGGCTCAATTCATTTTACGCCCGGCAACAGCTACGACGACTGCAACAACGGAAACAAGAGCGCCGTCCACTGGGATTTGGTGCTGATTCAGCGGCCGGAATACGGCGGCGGCGAAATCTGGTTTGATGACGTGCTTATCAGAAAAGACGGCCGCTTTGTGCTGCCCCAGCTTGAAGGCCTCAACCCCGAAAACCTGAAATAGCCGAAGCCGCTGCTGCCGTGTGCAGTTTGAAAAATATTGCGCTCGGTCACAGAACGGCATTTGATGAGCTTGCCGAACTTGATTCGGCATCTTTTTTGCGAATACCGCTTTTGTCATTCCCGCGCTTGACTGTCATTCCCTCACCCGACGCTTCTGTCATTCCCGCGCTTGACGCGGGAATCTTTAATTATACAAACCTATGAAAAAGATTTAACTCCCTATATCTAAATCTTCTTGGACATTGAAATTTCAGAAAGTTTTTTTGAGGCTGCGTGAACCATTGCCTCGACAACCGGCAAATATTCGTCAGGGATTAATTCCAAATCATCTAAGATTTTCTTATACTTTCCGTAGTCCAACTGTTTTTTAGGAAAAACATCCAGTTTCCGCTCGGTTTCTGTTCCATTAACCAGATATTCAACGCTTGTGTCCAGAGCTTCGGCAAGCTTGACCGCTATTTCTGCATTCGGAATAACGGCACGGCTGTCTACATAAGTGTCAATCGTGCGCTTGCTTATCCCAGTTTTAGCGGCAAGTTCCTTTATAATCATTCCCTTATATTCGATTTGTTCCTTTAGGTTGTCTCTGAACATAAAACTATGATACCGATATTTGGGTATTATTTCGTTGACTGTTACCGAAAACTAGGTGTAAAATGATGAATACCGATATATCGGGAAGAGATGGTAAATCTACAGAAAATTGTACTGCACTTTTTGCCGTATAAAACATTTCTGTGGATAAGGCGAATAATTGTTAGGTTGATGACAGTTTATGTCGCTTATTGTTAATAAGAAAAATCTACCGGCATTTCTTCGCCTTATAAGATAAACCCTTCGGAGAAAGCTTATGGCGGAAACAAAAAAATGTATTGAATGTGGTGAAGAAATTTCTGTAAATGCAGAAATTTGCCCTAAATGTGGTGTAAGGCAACTACCTGAAATCGAGACAAAATTCTGTAAAGATTGCGGAGCTAAGATTGCCAAAAAAGCAGAAATATGTCCAAAGTGTGGTTGCAGACAAGTGAATCTAGTTTCATCGACCCTTTCATCAATAGATTCGGACAAGAACAGAGTAACTGCAGGTGTTCTTGCACTTTTATTGGGTGGATTTGGTGTTCATAAGTTTTATTTAGGACAAATCGGAAAAGGTATTATTTACATTCTTTTTTGTTGGACTGTAATACCTGAAATTCTTGGATTTATTGAAGGTATTCGGATTCTATGTATGAGCGATGAAGAATTTAAGGGAAAGTATTTTTCTTAATAAACAGAAAGCAGGAGAATAAGTATGGATTCAAATAAGAAAAGAGTGACCGCAGGTGTACTTGCGCTTTTATTGGGCGGTATCGGAGTTCATAAGTTTTATTTAGGACAAATCGGAAAAGGAATTGCTTATATTCTTTTTTGTTGGACTGTAATACCAGAAATCCTTGCACTTATCGAAGGAATTCGGATTTTGTGTATGAATGACGCAGAATTTCAGGGAAAGTATTTTTCTTAATAAGTGTTGTGAATCGTTAGGAAGGTCAGGTTTACCCTGGTCTTCCTTATTTTCTAATATTTCTTTCAATTTATTCTGGAATGTAACCTGAAAAGGAATCTTCTTGCTGATTTGCAAATACGGTTTCAATTGCAAGAATTCGCCTACAGGTTTACACTGTCTGCAATAATGACAGACGAATTGAATTTTCCAAAAACCAAATACCAGTGCATTTGCTCAGACTGCAAGCACGCGTTTATATCTGATAAATCGCCTATGCCGCGCAAAAGCGCTTTCAGCCGTTTGTTCAGCCGGAAAGGGGCGCAGACCGATGCTTCTGAAAGCACGAAACATCGCGCTCCGGCCTTTTCAGCTGAATCGTTGAAGGCTGAAAAAAGCCCAACCCACTGCCCAAAATGCGGCAGTCAGCACATTCTTCTCGGCGCAATTTCAGATTAGCTCAAAATTTTTCAGTTTTCCGCGCTGGCATCGTAAGTCTGGCAAAGCTCTGCTGTTTCACATCAAAACCTCGGTATGAAAGGCTCTTCACTTATACTGATCCGGCGGAGATTTCAAGTGTGACTTTAAATCTCTGCCGTTTTGCAGATTGGGAAAATCGTAAAATTTCTGAACAGGTCAAATGTCTTTGAAGCTTTTTCTGAACGGCTTGAGCGGTACGCTTCCGTTTTTAGAGAAAAGGCATACTTCTGGCGGGCAATCGACAAAAAGATAGCGCAGCTCAAAAAGCTCTACCCCTGCTTCAAGCACGGCTTTCAAATCAACTTCGATTGTGCTGCTATCTAAAAGCTTTGCCTTTAGCTGCACAACCTTGCTTTTGCTGCCCTGCTTTATAAGCGCGGTAAAGCCTGAAATTTCAGAGGTGCGGCAGACAAGCTCATCTTTCCCGCAGTCAATCTCAATAATAACGGCATCGCCTTTTAAGCTGAAACTTTTCGCTTCCGGTGCGACCGGCGCTTCTGCATCGCCGTAACCCAACCGCAAAGCCTGCTCTGCGCAGCGTCTGCCCACAGTTGCCTTGTCTTCGGGGTGAAGCTCGTTCCATTCGCCGCAGTCAATAAGCGTAGCGACGGCCGCATTTCCAAGCTTCGCGGCCGCATCATGCTGCTGTTCGCGCAAAAACGCCCAGTCGCATTTGTCTGTAAGCAAATTAATGTCGTTGAAACACGGCAGTTCCGCAATTATGAACGGCATAAGCTTTTCGGGGCAATGCACAAAATGTTCGCGCCAGTCTTTTGCCATTGCTACGAGCAAATCTGCATATTCGGCGTACCTTTCGGCATTTGATTCGCCCTGATACCAGACAGCGCCTTTTACGGCATAATCGAAACATTGCTCGAGCATTCCGTAATATAAAGCCGAAGGTTCCCATTCAAAGAAATGCTCATCGCTCCGCGGCTCAACCGAACAGCTTATGCGGCTCTGCCATTCACCTTCAAGGCTAATGCAAACACCGCCGGCCGCAAGCTTTTCTTTGAGCAGTTCCGGCTTGTATACTTTGGTGATTGCGCCTGTGTCAAAAACTTGCTGCCAGTCTGTGCCACTGATGATGTCGCCCGAAAAAAGCGCGTAAGGTCTTAGCGGAATGAACTTTGCGCCGCCGCTTCTGCCTGATGAAACAACGCGCACGGCAATGCGGTTCTTGCCTTCGTGCAGCAAATTCGGGTCAATCTGATAGCGGCGCGGCGGATACAAGTACCATGTCGTGCCGACTTTTGTGCCGTTCACCCAGACAAAATCAAGGTCTACGATAGTGCCAAGCCAGAGCCA
>CAMJMF010000074.1 GCA_946406925.1 uncultured Spirochaetales bacterium
AATGGAAGCCAGAAAAGAATTTCCTGATTGATGCCGCCTTTGCGCAAAAACAGCATGGCAGCTGTTGCCGCAAGACAAATTAAAAGGTCAAGAACAGCTTTGCGGTATTCGCCCCAGCCTTTAAGGCTTCTGTCATCAAGATAGCCTGTAAGCATTGTAAGCCATGTCAAGATTACGATTGTAACTTGAAGCGCATTCAGCGGAGCAAAAATAAGCGTAATAAGCACAAAGAATGTGATAAAGACAACACCTGCGCCGGTAGGCTTTCCCTTTGCAGCCTCGGCATGAATAGTAAATTCTCTGCCGCGGTCACAGGGAAGGTATTTGTAGAATTTCGGTAAAAGCAAGCTCGTAAGGAAAAATCCTGCATACAAAGAAAGGCATATAAGTACGGCGTTAGACTGCAAAAGCCGTGCAGGCCCAAAAATAGGAACAAGATACTGTGCAAGATTGTAAAGCATTATGCCTCCATAGCGGCTTTTGCCGTTTTACCAAAATATTCAGACAGCCCGGAACTTGAAATAATTCAGACTGCCTTTGTATTAATTAGTGTTTAAAGTGGCGTGTTCCGGTGAATACCATTGCGATGCCGTACTTGTTGCAGGCATCAATACATTCCTGGTCACGGATTGAACCGCCCGGTGTTACAATAGCTTTAATGCCGAATTCGTTTGCCTTTTCAACATTGTCTGCAAACGGGAAGAATGCATCGCTGATAAGCACTTCTGCATTGCCGATGCCCAAAGCTTCTGTCTTTTCCTTGGCGCGGGTCAAAGCCTGCTCGGCAGCCCAAATGCGGTTTGTCTGACCACAGCCGATGCCGTATGCTGTTCTGTTTTTGATAACAAGAATTGCATTTGATTTTGCAAACATAGCAACTGTCATGCCGAAAGCCATTTCGTCAATCTGTGCCTGTGTCGGTTTTGCTTTTGTAACGATGTCCCATTTTTCAAAAAGAACATTGTCGCGGTTCTGAACAAGAAGACCGCCTGCAACGCTCATGCATTCATAATCATCATCGGCTGAAATTGAAGCTGTTATAAGACGAAGGTTCTTTTTGGCAGCAAAAACTTCAAGTGCATCATCTGTAAATCCAGGTGCAACAATAACTTCAAGAAAGCATTTCACCATTTCTTCGGCACATGCCTTGTCTATTACTGTGCTGCAGCCTACGATGCCGCCAAAAATAGAGACTGGGTCGCAGTCGTATGTCTGTTTGTAGCTTTCAAGCGGTGTTGCGCCTAAAGAAGCGCCGCACGGTGTGTTGTGTTTAAGTGCAATTGTAAATACGCTGTTTGAAGCGCCTGAAAAACTTGCTGTTATAGGTTTGCCTGAAGGTGATGCCTTGTTTCCGTCTGCATCTTTGCCGCAGATAATTCCATTGTATTCTGAATAATCTGTGCCGTTAACCGGAGCAGCGTTTTTAACAAAGCGGTTGAAAGCACATACAGCCTTCCATGCAACGTCAAGGTCTCTGATATTGTTGTAAGAAAGCTCTTTGCCCTGAAGCTGTTTCATGCCGGCAAATGCGCCTTTCTGGTCAGCTGTAACATAAAGCGCTGCCTTCTGGTGGCTGTTCTCGCCGTAGCGGAGAGCCTGGCTTTTAACAAGTGGCATATCGTAATATTGTGGCAGTTCTTCTTCAAGCATGAATCTTGAAACAGCTGCGTCATAAGCTGATGTAAGATTGAATACTTTTCCGGCAAGGCGGCGTTTGAAGGCAGCTTCAATTTTGCCTACGTCCTGGTTTGTCTTATCAAGATTTGCCTTAACTTCGGCATAATCAGCCGGGTCGGTAAGAACCAGAACATCGTTGTGGTTCTTTGCTGCGGCTCTAAGCATTGTCGGGCCGCCGATGTCTATAAATTCTACAGTTTCTTCAAAAGTGAGACCTGCCTGCACTTTCTCAAAAAATGGGTACAAGTTTACGCATACCAAGTCGATAGGACTTACGCCCAAATCGTTTATTGTTTTCATGTGCTGTTCGTTTGAGCGGATAGCAAGCAGACCTGCATGAATCATCGGGTGCAAAGTTTTTACACGGCCGTCCAGACATTCAGGGAATCCTGTAACTGAAGAAACATCTGTTACGGCAATGCCGTTTTCTGTGAGATGCTTTTTAGTTCCACCTGTTGAGAGAATTTCCCAACCGTTTTTTGCAAGATATTGTGCTAAATCGAGCACACCGTCTTTGTAGAAAACACTGATTAGAGCGCGTTTTTTCATTTGATTTGTTCCTGTTTAGTGTAGTTTCGTGCAAATGTTACCATATATTGCATTATGACACAATAGAAAAGAGAAAAACACAACGGACTGAAACTATGCTATACTTTTCAGCATAACAAGTTTGATGGAGACAAAATGAAAAAGGCAATTGTATTTTTAGCAGACGGATTTGAAGAAATTGAAGCTCTGACACCTGTTGATTATCTTCGCCGCGCTGGTGTTGAAGTAACACTTGCAGGTATTTCAAAAACAGAAATAACCGGTTCACATGGCATTACCGTAAAAACAGACGCCGCTGCAACAGAAGCCCTTGTAAGCGAAAAATTTGACGCACTTATTGTTCCTGGAGGAATGCCCGGCTCAACCAACCTTGCGGCTTCGGCTGCTGTAGAAAAGCTTTTGAAAGACGCAGAAAGCCGCGGTGCGGTAATTGCCGCAATTTGTGCCGCGCCGGTTGTGGTTCTTGCAAAAGCAGGGCTTCTCAAAAACCGCCGCTACACATGTTACCCGAGAATGGAAAATGATCTGGCGAAATTTGCAGGAAGCGGCTATAAAGCGCTGACAGACGGTGCTGTTCATTTAGAGGAACGTGTTGTTGTAGACGGCAATTTAGTTACAGCCAGGGGTCCGGGCGTAGCAGAAGAATTTGCGCTCACACTGGTTGAAAAGCTTGCAGGAAAAACTGCACGCGATAATCTTCATAATGGAATTGTAGCTAGATAAGTGGCAGACTGAAGCAGAGCGGCTATTCGTTAAGTTCTTCGAGCTCTTCTGCTTCTTCAAGCTCTTCAAGTTCCTCGACTTCTTCAGCTTCTTCAATGTCTTTTGCATTTTCATTTGAAGCGGCTGATGTCTGTTTTGGAAGATTTTTGTAAATTTTCTCAGATTTTGCGCTGCGTTTAAGTACAATTATCGTAACATCGTCTTTAAGCGGCGCGTCGTCAACAAAAATCATAAAGTCTCTTAAGACAGAAGCAAGTTTCTTTTCTGCACTTCCTGATTCCGCATGAGAAAAGCTGTATTTCAGGCGGTTAAGCCCGTAATCCTGGCCTGAAAGGTTCTGGGCTTCAGTAATTCCGTCTGTATAGAAGAGAAGGCTGTCGTTTTCGTTCATGCCGAATTCGACTGTCTGAAAATGAACATCAAGACCTGCAATACCGATCATTCCGCACTGAAGTTTAGATCTTTCCGGAACAAGCGCAATAGCTGAGTCTGTGCCGGTTCTGTGCAAAAGCGGCGGCGGATTGCCCGCATTTACAAGCTCAAGCATTCCTTCCTGACCGGCAATATCATTCATTCGAATCATTGCACCAGTAAGATAGTTTTCAATGCTGCCTTTTGCGCGGATAATATTGTCATTTATCTTGACCATAACATCATTCATGTGACTTTTTAGATTGTCTCTGTATGTGTTGAAAATGATGTTCTTGGCAAGCATTGTAACAAGACCCGCGGCAATTCCATGACCTGAAACATCAAAAAGCCCGAGGCCTGACAGCTTTTCGTCAAATATGTAGAAATCGTACAAGTCACCTGAAACACCGGAAAGCGGCTTGAAATAAACTGCGATTTCCCAGCCGTTTTTAACAGATACTTCCTGCGGATAAAAGCTTCTCTGAACATGTGTTGCAAGGTCTATGTCTCTGACAGTCTGATTATGCTCAACTTCAAGCTTTTTGTTTGCTTCGGCAAGTTCTTTTGTACGCTGATTTACCTCAATCTCAAGCTTTTCCGAAAGGAATTCAGCCTGACGGCGTGCCTGTGTATAACGCTCTGCAAGAATAAGCAGAAATGCGGTGATAGAAGCCTGCCAGCCGTAAATTGTGAAAAACGGCATTGTAGACATGGTAAAGACAACATGAACAAACAAGTCGATAAAAACGCAGATTATAACAGGTGCAAAACCTATCAGCAGCAGAATAACTTCCTTGCGTTTTTCAATGAGAGCCTGTATTACAGACCATATTCCAAAGCTAAGCTGAAAAAATGCAAAGCCGAAAATTACCGGAAGCAGCAGTGAGAAGGTTCTTAAATCCTGCAAGGCTACAGTGTTAATTAATGCAGCCACAAGCAGCGCAAGTCTTACAGCTTTTACATAAATTGAATCATCAAATTTTAAGAAAACTCTTATGAATGAAGTAGCAAGGTAAACGTCAATAAAGGCGGCAATGCCCATTGTCAGCTTTCTGAATGATAAGAGTGTGCCTACTCCAATAAGCCATGGCAGTTCGCTGATGCAGAACGGAAAAAGATAAACCGAAGAAACAAAACACATGAGCGAATAGTACAGATATTCTTTTTCTGAAGTGCGGCGTATAAACAAGAAAAGATAGAAAAAGCCTATAAGAATAATTGCGTCTGAAAAGACCAGATTCATGGTTGAGTGCGTGTACGAAAACTGACGGGCGGTTATGTACACGTCGTCATAAAGCCCGATAAACGGCAGACCGCGTATATTGCCGCCGCCGTTGCACCAGACTTTTATGATAAGCTCGTTTCTGCCGGTCATGTGCAGGCATGACTGCGGAATGTGAAAATAAGAAGCGCCGGTGCCCTGTGAAAATTCATTAGGCGGAAAACGTCCGCAGTTGCCTATTTCAATGCCGTTTATCTGAATTGAACACGCAATTTCAATGTTTCCGATGTACAAGCCGAGATCTTTGTCCTGCAATTCTGCTGGAACTGTAAAGAAGTTCTGAAGCCAGACATAGCCCTTTCTTTCCGGGACAAGCTTAGCGAGATTGTGCAATGTGTTTGTTGATATGGGAATAAATTCTATGTTTTGAAAATACGGCGCTGCCCAAGCCCATCCGCTGTCAAAATTTATGCGTTCAGAAGCCTTTTCAGAACAGCCTAACAAAAGAACAGGGCATAATAAGAGAAAAATAATTATTTTTTGTGCAGTATTCCGCCGGTAGAACATATGGTTCCTTTTGGATAGAGCTAAAAAATATTATACACGATATTTTAGAAATTTTCGAGATTTTTCTAAAAAAACGTTAAAATCTCAATTTGTTTTTACTTTATTTCTGTGTTAGAATCATTTTTATTAAAAAGGCGGTAGATTTATGGCAAAAGAATGGTTTGAAAAGGAAAATTTCTGGCTTGAGTACGGTCCGATTATGTTTGACTCCCAGCATTGGGCTGAAGCGCCGGGCGTTGCAGAAGCTGTCTGCAAGATAGCAGAGCTTTCAGCAGGTTCAAGCATTCTTGATGCATGCTGCGGCCCTGGAAGAATCAGCGTGGAACTTGCGCTGTTGGGCTTAAAAGTTACCGGCGTTGATATAATGAAGCCCTTCCTTGATGCGGCAAAAGAAACTGCCGATGACGAGGGAGTTTCTCTTGATTTGATTTGTTCCGACATGCGGACATTTGAAACTGATAAAAAGTTTGATGCAGCCTGCAATTTGTACACATCTTTCGGCTATTGCAGCTCTGTTGAGGAAGACTTAAAAATATTGAAGAGCATTGCAAAATGCTTAAAGCCCGGCGCCTGCTTTATCTTAGAAGCCCTAGGCAGAGAAGTGGCTGTGCGCAACTTTATTGAAGGCGAATGGTTTGAGCGCGCCGGAAAAACCGTTTTGACAGAATTTACTGTTGAAGGTGCGTGGGAAGGACTGCGCTCACGCTGGATTTTGATTGACAACAAGACAGGCAAGCGCATCGAGCACTGTTTTGTGCAGCGCCTTTATTCGGCGGCAGAGCTTAGAAAGCTTATGCTCGGCTGCGGTTTTGAATCTGTAGAAATTTACGGCGGCTTTGATTTTTCAAAGTACGATCAGAACGCTAAGACAATGGTGCTTATTGCCCATACCCCGAAATGACGGGCTGCCCAGTGATGGCGCGCAGGGCGATGCGCTTCCGTTGTGCATCAGCCTGAAAAACTATGGTTAAAGTGCCAAAAGTTTTGCCGCGTTATCGTAAAGCACAGCTTTGCGTTCCTCGGCTGTAAAACAAAGTTTATTGAATCTCTGCATTTCAATCTCGTGGTCCCACATCGGAAAGTCGCTGCCAAAAAGGAATTTGTCTGCGCCATGCACTTTGATAAGCTCATCTGCCTTTTCAAGCGGAAGTTTCCACAATGAGCTTGATGTGTCAAACCAGATGTCGCGCTCTGCCAGATATTCAAGCGAATCTTCCCATTCAGTGTAGCCGCCGAAATGTGCGGCAATAACCTTTAGCTTGGGGTGCTTGTTCAAAACGCGGCTTATGCGCAATGGTCCTGAAAAATCAAAGCGGCAGTCACCGGCATGAAACAGAATCGGCAGTCCGCGCGCTTCAAGGCTTGTGTAGAAATTATCCATTTGAGGCATGTCAACCTGAAATTTCTGAAAGTCGGGGTGCATTTTAATGCCTTTTAAGCCTGCAATCTGAATGCGGTTCAGCTCTTTGTCAAAGTCTGCGTAATCCGGGTGGTAAGTTGCAAAACCAATAAATTCGCTGTGCCGTCTGCACGAATCAATTATAAAGCTGTTTACTGATTCAACCTGCTCAGCTTTTGTTGCGACAGAATGAATCACATATTTTGAAACGCCTATTCTGCTGCCGCTTTCAAGCAGTTCTTCAGTAAAACCAGAATGAAGTGCCTTTGTGTCATAAAACTTGCCGACATTTTCGATTGCTTTTAATGCTATTTTCTGCGGGTAAATGTGTGCATGAAAATCTATGATTTTTTCGTCTTGTGTTTGATTCATTTTAATCTCGTGTTTGCAAGTTTATCAAAAGCAATAAAAAAAATCAGCATTTTTGAATATATTGCAAGATAAAGGTTGCGCAAGAAAACTTACAGCGGTTCTTCAGATAAAGCTTAACTTATATAGGTTGTATGTGATTTTCATATTATTGTTTATGAAAAAACTAGAAAATTGTTAGAATTATGCTAAAATAAATGCTGAGGTTAAATGATGCCGGAGATTTCAAGATTTTATGGAATAATAATAAAAATGTTCTTTAAGCCAAAAGAACACGAACCGTCTCATATTCATGCGCTTTATGGAGAATATATAGGCATTTTTGATTTAAAGACGCTTGAAATGACAGACGGAGATTTGCCTCAAAAAGCACAGAACCTTGTAAAAGAATGGCTTGCAATAAATAAAGAAAAATTACAAAAGATGTGGGAAACTCAGAAAATAGAAAAGCTTCCACCGTTGGTATAGTTTATGATTCCAAGAATAAAATCAGTTACTGATATAAGTGATTATAAATTAGAAGTCCTCTTTGATGACGGCAAAAAAGTTATCTATGATGTATCTGATGATATTAATACGATAGAGGATTTCAAAGACCTTGCTAATGTTCAGGGCTTATGGAAGCAATATTCTCTTGACAAAAGTAGAACCTGTATATTCTGGAACGATTATATCGATCTTGCAAGCGATTCAATTTATGAATATGGTACAGAAATTTCATACTGAAAAGATTTCCGCATAAAACGTGGGAATGACACTTGTTGTAGCTCTTATACATTAAATCTTGTGTCGCGGTGCGTTCGTTCCGAAAAATTAGTTCAGAGGGTTTTATGGCATCGCGAAAGAAAACAAAAGTTATCAGTTTTTATTTTGATTCTCCGCTGGTTATTATTTTTGCGGTTATTTCACTTTTTATAATGCTTTTGAATTCAATTGCAGAAAGCCGCGGCGCGGTTGGTCTGCTCGGCTTTTTTTCTGCGCCCACATCTTTTAAGGCGGCTGAAACTGCATTCAATTTTAGAAACCCTGTACATTATCTCCGGCTTTTTCTGCATGTATTCGGGCAGAAGCAGTGGGTGCACCTTGTGCGCGACTTAAGCTTTATTCTTCTGCTCGGGCCGCAGCTTGAAAAGCTTTACGGCACAAAACTGCTGCTTCTGATGTTCTCAGTCTGTGCTTTTGTGACCGGCGTTTTGAATGCATGCTTTCTGTCTGTGCCTTTGTGCGGCGCAAGCGGAATTGCATTTATGATGATTCTGCTGACTGTGTACATGAGCATAAAAAAGCAGGTTGTGCCGCTTTCCTGCGTGCTGCTTCTTCTGCTGTATACGGGGCAGTGCATAAGCAGAAGTGGCGGCGGCAATACTGAAATTATCCATTTAATTGGCGGAATCTGCGGAAGCCTTTTCGGCATGATTCAGCCTGAAAAGAAAAAGCCGGCAGCTGCGCCGAAAAAAGCCGCTGAAAATGCAGAAGACAGTTCACTTTAGCGCCGCATTTGCCAAATTCTGCAAAATCGCTTATCTTTAGGACATGAATTACACAAATCATCTTTCAAAAGCAGATATAGCAGAGCCGCTTTTAGAGCGGTTCTTATCTTATGTTTCAACATGGACTACAAGTGATTCTGCTGCGGCAGATAAGGGCGTTCAGCCTTCAACTGAGCAGCAGCGGCTTTTTGCCAAGCGCCTTGAGGCAGAGTTGAAGACTCTCGGCGTTGCTGATGTAACTGTTACGGAACACGCTTATGTATGCGCAAGAATCCCGGCTTCTTCTGGTCTTGAAAAAGTGCCGTCTGTCTGTTTTCTTGCCCACATGGATACTGTAGACGAAGTTGACGGCAAAAACGTAAAGCCGCAGATTCACAAAAATTATGATGTAGGCGTTATCCGCTTGAACGACGGCACGGTGCTTGAGCCGTCAAAAGACAAATTTCTTGCTGAATCTGCCGGTGACACAATAATTACAAGCGACGGTACAACTCTGCTTGGCGCAGATGACAAAGCCGGAATCGCGATAATCATGACAGGCATTGCCGAAATCATTTCGGGCAACATTCCGCACGGCCAGCTTGAAATTGTCTTTTCGCCAGATGAAGAGACCGGTCACGGAATGGACAACGTGCCGCTCGGCTGGTTTCATTCTACGCAATGCTACACCTTTGACGGCGGCCATGCCGGAGAAATCGAGATTGAATGTTTCAACGCTTACAAGGCGGAGATTCAGTTTAACGGCAAGGCGAAGCACACCGGCACGGCGCGCCCGGACATGGTAAACGCCATAAGCATGGCTTCTTCTTTTGTGCAGATGCTGCCGCCGTGCGAACGCCCCGAAACTACAGACGGCCGGCAAGGCTTTTATGCGCCGATGGAAATTTCCGGCCACATTGAAAACGCAAAAGTTGTGCTGTTCTTGCGCGACTTTGAAACAGACGGAATGGAACGGCGCATAAGCACGGTAAAGCAGCTTGCCACCGCTGCCGCTTCTCAATATCCGGGCGGAAGCGCAGAAGTTAAGGTTACGCAGCAATATCTCAACATGTTCCAAAAAATTCAGAAAAAGCCGCTCGTTGCAGAAATCTTGAAAGAGGCGCTGCTCAAAACCGGTATTGAGCCGAAACTCATGCCGATACGCGGCGGCACAGACGGTTCGCGTCTTACAGAGCTTGGGCTGCCAACGCCTAACGTCTTTACCGGTGGGCACAATTTCCACTCAAAAAGCGAATGGGCTTCTCTTTCGCAAATGGTCTGCGCAGAAGAGGTGCTCGTTGAGCTTGTCAAATTGTGGGTAGCGCAAAAAAAGTAAAAAAGCCGGCTTTCTGCCGCATCAAAACTTAAGTTTTTAGAGATTTCCTTGAATTATATTGTGCTTGCAGTTATAATTGAGCACATACGGAGGCAATCTTTATGAAGAAGATTTTATTTGTTTTGTGTTGTGCACTTGCAATGATGTCATTCATTTCGTGCTCAAAAAAAGGAAAAGGCGCTGCTGGCAGCAACGGCGAATCTGGATCTGCTGCAAAAGTAGAGAAATCAGCCGGTAAAACTGAATCTGCAAAATCAGGCAAATCTGATAAGAAAGAAGACGCTAAGTATAAAGTTGCAATGGTTACAGACTATGGCGACATTACAGACGAATCTTTCAACCAGATTACATATGAAGCCGGAAAGAAATTCTGTAGCGCAAACAATATTGACTATAAATATTTCAGACCTGCTTCAGACTCAACATCTGACCGCGTTTCTGCTATTGAACAGGCAATCGCTGAAGGTTTCAACGTAATTCTCTGCCCTGGCTACGCATTTGCAGGCACAATCGTTGAAGTTTCACCAAACTATGATGATGTTAAGTTCATCGCATTGGACGTTGCAGCTGGTGACATTCTTGCCGCCGCAATCCCGAACTATGACTACGACCCGTCTAAATACAATGTAGGCGACTACTACAATACAAAGACAGTTTACTGCGCAATCTACAAGGAAGAGCTTGCAGGTTACATGGCTGGTTATGCAGCTGTAAAGCTCGGTTTCAGACACCTCGGCTTCCTCGGCGGTATGGCTGTTCCGGCTGTTATCCGCTACGGCTACGGTTATGTTCAGGGTGCAAGCGATGCAGCAAAAGAGCTTAAGTGCGAACATGAAGTAACAATCGAATACGTATACGGCAACCAGTTCTATGGCGATGCTGATATTACAGCTTACATGGACACATGGTACAAAGACAAGAAAGTTGAAGTTGTATTTGCTTGTGGCGGCGGCATTTATACTTCTGCGGCAGAAGCTGCAAAGAAAGTGCCGGGCAAAAAGATTATCGGCGTTGACGTTGACCAGAAGCCGACAATCGATGCTTATGAAGAAGGCATTACAGTTACATCTGCAATGAAAGGCCTTGCTGCTACAGTAAACACACTTCTTACAGAGACAATCCTCAACGGCAACTGGGAAAAGTACGCCGGAAAGATTGAAACACTCGGCCTTGTTTCAGAAGACCCTGCAAAGAACTACGTAGGTTTGCCTGAATCAACATCTTGGGGCGGAGATTTCGGTCAGGATGACTACAATCAGCTCGTAAAAGATATGTACAGCGGCAAAATCACAGTTTCTGATGCAATCGACAAAGAGCCTGATGTTGCTGTCAGAGTAAACTATTACGGAAACATCAAATAATTTGAGATTCTGTTAAATTTTTTTGCAAAAAGGTTCTCTTGAAGAGTATAATCTTTTGAGAGAACCTTTTTTTTGGCAGATTCATTCGGCTTTTGGTGCTGTCAGATTTTTCAGCTGAATTTATATGGCTTTTGCGGGGCGCATACAGATTCAGCTGAAAGATTTGCGCATGTCAGCATAAAATCTTTGTTGTTCTCAAAGGGGGCGTAAATGGGCGAAAACTATGCCATTGAAATGCTCGGAATAACCAAAAAATTTCCGGGAATCATTGCAAACGAGAATGTTACGATTCAGCTTAAAAAAGGCGAGATTCATGCCTTGCTTGGCGAAAACGGAGCCGGCAAATCAACGCTGATGAGCGTTCTCTTCGGGCTTTATCAGGCAGAAGAGGGAAAAATCCTCAAGGACGGCAAAGAAGTTCATATAAAAGACCCGAACGACGCGAACGCGCTCGGAATCGGCATGGTTCATCAGCATTTCAAGCTTGTTGAATGTTTTTCGGTTTTAGACAACATCATTCTGGGCGTAGAAGAAACTAAAGGCGGTTTCTTGCAGAAAGACGAAGCGCGCAAAAAAGTTGTTGCATTGTCTGAAAAGTATAACCTTAAAGTTGACCCTGACGCCATAATTGAAGACATAACTGTGGGAATGCAGCAGCGCACCGAAATTTTGAAGATGCTCTACCGCGACAACGATATTCTCATTTTTGATGAGCCTACGGCCGTGCTTACGCCGCAGGAAATAAACGAGCTGATGGAAATTATGCGCAACCTTGCAAAAGAAGGCAAAAGCATCCTGTTTATTTCGCACAAGCTTCAGGAAATCTTGAGCGTGGCAGACCGCTGTTCCGTTCTGCGCAAGGGCAAATATATCGGCACGGTCAACATCAAAGACACAACCGCCGAAGAGCTTTCGAGCATGATGGTCGGGCGGCAAGTCAAATTTGAGGTTGACAAAAAGCCGGCCGAGCTTGGCGAAGTGATTCTCGACGTTAAAGATATGTGCGTTGCCGGGCCGCACCACCACAAAAACGCTGTAAACAACGTCAGCCTGCAAGTGCGGCGCGGTGAAATAGTTGCTATTGCCGGAATTGACGGAAACGGCCAGACAGAATTTGTGCACGGCCTTACGGGGCTTTCGCCGATAAAGAGCGGTTCTATCTCTTTGTGCGGCAAAGACATTTCAGATATGCCGATACGCAAGCGTTCAATTCTCGGCATGAGCCACATTCCAGAAGACCGGCACAAATACGGGCTTGTGCTTGATTATACGCTTGAAGACAACATCATACTTGAACGCTATTTCGAAGATGAATTCACGAACAAGGCCGGCTTCTTAAAGCGCAAGTCAAT
>CAMJMF010000075.1 GCA_946406925.1 uncultured Spirochaetales bacterium
AAATGCGGAATAGAAAAGCCGGACGAACTTGTAGATGTATTTATTCATTTTGAACGTGAACGCAGAGGTGCTTTATGAGCCGTATAATAACATACAAAGAAAAAGACTGCTTAATTCACAAGCTCAGCGGACTAACAAAGTTGATTTTCTTCTTAATGTGGACTCTGGTTACAATGCTCACCTATGATACAAGAATTCTTGCTGTAATGGTTGTGGCAAGCGTTGTCATATTTTTTCTGTCTAAAACAGAGTGGAGCCAGGTAAGAACTGTTTTTCTGTTTGTTATGTTTTTTCTTGCTTTGAATGTAACGGCTATTTTTTTGTTCTCGCCATACGAGGGCTGCAAGATTTACGGCTCAAGAACTGACTGGCTGCACATTGCCGGAGATTATACTTTGACATATGAGCAGCTCTTTTACGAGCTGAACGTTGTACTGAAATATTTTACGATTGTTCCGTCTGTCTTTATGTTCATCACATCGACAAACCCAAGTGAATTTGCTGCATCGCTCAACAGAATAGGCTTTCCTTACACAATCTGCTATTCAGTGGCAATTGCGCTGCGCTACATTCCTGATGTTCAGTCTGACTTTAACAGAATCAAAAACGCACAGGAAGCGCGCGGCATTGAAATGTCCGGCAAGGCAAATATTTTTTCAAGGTTAAAGAACATGTCGGCAATTCTGTTTCCGCTTATCTTTACAAGCATGGAAAGAATTGACTCGATAAGCAGCGCAATGGAACTGCGCGGTTTTGGCAAGAACAAAAAGCGCACATGGTATTCGGGCAAGAAACTTGCTTCTATTGATATATTGATTATAGCAGGAATTTTTGTATTGTCCGCCGCCGCTCTGCTTATAACCTATTACGACGGCTCAAGATTCTACAACCCGTTTATTTAGCGAGTGGCGTTGTCGGGCGTGGCATTGGCAGGGTGCGCCGTTCCTTCTAAAGTCAAGAAATACCCCAAACGCGCACCCTGCACCCATCAATCCATGCGCTTATTGATGATTCACTCTCCAGTTGATTGTCTTCTGGAGATACTCAACATATTCATCGTCTTTACACATTGTTTTTCCGATTGCATTAGAAAGCTTTGCAACAGGGCGTTCATTGCATTCAGAAACTTTCATAACAATGTTCAGCGGTTCAACGTCTGTGTCGTTTGAGATATATGTACCGATTCCAAAAGCAACTTTGATTCTGTCGTGGAATTTTGCGTACAATGCTGAGGCGCGCTCAAAGTCAAGGCTGTCGCTGAAAAGCAGAGTCTTGTTTTTTGGGTTTACGCGCTCATCTTTGTACTTATTATAAAGTTTTTCGTAATGCTTTATCCATGCCTCGCCCCATTCGTACGGGTCGCCTGAATCGTGGCGCACGCCGCTGAAGCAGATAGAGAAGGTGTAGCCCATATCAAGGTGCGCAGTCTCGTCTCCGATTGTGTCTGTCAGATATGTTCCGTTCAATACGCCGTATTCTTTTGTCCATGAATCCATTGCAAGCTTGTTTGAATAAGCCGGATTGTACATCGGGTTTCCCTGTCCTACGCACATTACAAATTCGTGCGCCATTGTTCCAACCGGAATGACGTTGTATTTCTTTGCAAGATAGACGTTTGAAGTGCCTACGCAGAAGCTGTTCTTATAGTTTTTGTTGTTCTCGCAAAGCTTTTTAACGGCAAGCTCCTGTGCTTCTGCACAAAGGCGGCGTCTTAAACCGAATTCAGAAAAGCTTCCGATGTTGTATGTTCCGTCTATAAGCCACTGTATTTTCTGGTCAAGGCGCTTCTTATATTGCGCGATGAGGTCGTCATATTTATAAGACATTCTGAAATAAACTTCGTTGATAATTGCCAGAACAGGAATTTCATACATTGAAGTGTTGAGCCATGTGCCGGTTGCCTCTAAAGAAAAGCCGCAGTCTGCTTTGTCAGAGATGTCAAAATCTTCGTAGCGCGGCTTCCACAAGCGCAGGTGGTCAACATAATCTTCGTGCAGCCATTCAATTTTTGAAAGATATTCAAGATCGTCTTCTGTAAAGCGCACGCCGCAATAATGCTTTATCTGGTCTTTGATTTCCTGAACCATTTCTGCGCTGAATTTAACGCCTTCGTTTCTGCATTTGAAACTCCATTTGGTTTTGTATGAAGCATACTGGTGATAGATAGCCTGTCCCATTGAGAACTTGTAAAGGTCTGTTTCAAGCAGGCTGTTGATGATTGGGTCTAATTTCATAACTGACACCTCCCGATACTTTGGAGTTTGTGGTTTCCTCAATATGACATAAAATTGGTTTTTATACTATAGTATCAGGGATTGTATTCCTCTAATAAGAGGGACTGTATTATTATAATAATTGGGTGTGTGTTACTGTAGTAATAGGGAGCAAAATCTAGTTAGATTTGGGTGCAGAATCTAGCTAGATTTTACCACAGAATCTAACTAGATTTGGTTGCAAAATCTTTATAGATTTTGTACTGACGTGGTAAAAAGTCTTAATATGTATGAGTTTATACTCTAAACTATTATATCACAAAAGGGTAGTTCTTGCAATTGAAATAAGACAGAGTACAAACATGTATGTAAACGCTTGAGGCTTTATTTTATCCACCATTCGGGAGTTAAATCGCCAAGCTTTAAGGTGATGCCTTTGTTAAAATCTTTCATTATTTCAATGTCTTTGTAACGGCCGTTCGGCATTAACTGCACCATCAATTCTCTGCATGCACCGCACGGAGCACCGCCGTCTCTTATTCCGTCTTCATCTTGAAACAGACAGAGAACTTTGGATATTTCATTCTCGCCGTTTGTAATCATATTGAAGATTGCGTTTCGCTCAGCGCAGATTCCAAGAGTTGAGGCAGTGTCTATGCAGACACCAGTATAGATTTTTCCAGAACTTGATTGAATTGCGGCAGATACAGCACCTGCTGAAACATATTCAGAAATCTGTCTGTTGTTCAAAACCTTTTTTGCTGCCTCGTACATTTCTTCCCAAACTTTTTCCATTTTTTCCTCCATATTAATGCTGTGTATTCAGTTTATGCATAAGCATACATTTTGATGTTTTCAAATTCTGATGCATGCAGATTTTCTTCTTCTTCTAAATCATAAAGATTCTGAAGGTTAAGCCAGAATTCAGGAGTTGTTCCAAAAAATTTTGCAAAACGGATTGCAGTGTCTGCGGTAATTGATCTTTTTCCGCGGATAATTTCAGAGATTCGTGTTTCAGGAACATTGATTTCTTTAGCAAGACGATAAGCACTTATATTCATAGGAGAAAGAAATTCTTCTTTTAATATTTCACCTGGATGAATATTTGGTAGTTTTTCGTTAGTGATAATCTGTGATTCTGACATTGTTCGCACCTCCATTTTCAAATTCAAAAATTACGCGCCATTCTGTTTGTGCAATATGTATTTTAGTCTGATTTTTCCTTGTTGTCAGCAATTTTATAAGGAGAATCCCCAAGCCACGCACCCGCTTCTACATTGAAAAAAAACACAAAAAATGTTAATTTTTCCCTTGCCGATTGGCCGGCGGTTTTAGTATTTTCAGTATATGAGTGAAAGCAAAAAGAAAACAGAAGAAGAACAGGAAGCAGTTCAGACAGCTGCTGACGAAAACACAGAAGAACAGGCAGCTGCAGAACAGCCTGAAAAAGAAGAGTCGAAAGAGCCTTCTCTTGAAGAAAAATATGCAGAGCTTGAAAAGCAGAATGCAAAGCTTAAAGACGACTATTTACGCAAAGTTGCAGATTTTGACAATTACCGCAAAAGAATGATTAAAGAAAAGCAGGACGCTTTTGATTATGCAAACACTGCAATTCTTACAGATTTGGTAGCCATTCTTGATGATTTTGACCGCGGTCTTGCAGCAATGCAGGATGCAACAGATGTTAAGTCTGTTATAGACGGAATCAAGATGATAAATAAACAGATGAAAGGCTTTTTGGAATCAAAATATGACCTTTCTTCTTATTGTGAACCGGGCGATGCTTTTGACCCGAATATTCATGAGGCATTGTCAAGCGTTCCGGCTGATGTTGAAGAGCCGGTTTGCGCGGAAGTTTATCTTAAAGGCTACAAGCTTAAAGACCGCGTAATCCGCCATGCAAAGGTTCTGGTTAATATGCCTAAACCGAAAACTGAAGAAACTGAAAAAGAAGAAGCCGATACAAGCGCAGAAAACTAAGCGCACAAGGCTTTATTTGATAAATTGCATACTTATAGGAGATAGATTATGGGAAAAATTATTGGAATTGACTTGGGAACAACCAACTCTTGTGTTTCTGTAATGGAAGGCGGCGAGCCTGTCGTTATTCAGAACTCAGAAGGCGGACGCACAACTCCGTCTATTGTAGGCTTTACAGCAAAAGGCGAGCGCATTGTCGGTCAGCCTGCTAAAAACCAGATGGTAACAAACCCTGAGAACACAGTTTATTCAATTAAGCGTTTCATCGGTCACCGTTATAACGAACTTACTGGCGAAGCCAAGATGGTTCCTTATAAGGTTATTGATCATGGTGAAGATGTACGCATCGACATTAACGGTAAACCATATTCTCCTCAGGAAATCAGTGCATTCATTCTGCAGAAGATGAAGAAAACTGCAGAAGACTATCTTGGTGAAACAGTTACAGAAGCTGTTATTACAGTTCCTGCTTACTTTAACGATGCACAGCGCCAGGCTACAAAAGACGCTGGTAAGATTGCCGGTCTTGATGTAAAGCGCATTATCAACGAACCGACAGCCGCTTCTTTGGCTTATGGTTTCAACAAAGACCAGTCAAAAGACAAGATTATCGCTGTTTATGACCTTGGCGGCGGTACATTCGATATTTCTATTCTTGAACTCGGCGACGGTGTTTTTGAAGTTAAATCTACAAACGGTGATACACACCTTGGTGGTGATGACTTTGACCGCAAGGTTATTAACTGGCTTATTGACGAATTCAAGGCTGATACAGGCATTGATCTTTCTCAAGACCGCATGGCATTGCAGAGACTCCGTGAAGCAGCTGAAAAGGCAAAGATTGACCTTTCTGCTCAGTCTTCAACAGAAATCAACCTTCCGTTTATTACAGCTGATGCAACAGGCCCAAAACACTTGCAGAAGTCTTTGACACGTGCAAAGTTCGAACAGATGACAGAAGATCTGCTTGAGCGCACAAAAGAGCCTTGCCGCAAAGCTATTGCTGATGCAGGCATTACAGCTGACAAAATTGATGAAGTTCTTTTGGTCGGCGGTTCAACACGTATGCCTAAAGTTATGCAGACAGTTAAAGAAATCTTCGGTAAAGAAGGTTCTAAGGGCGTTAACCCTGATGAAGCTGTTGCAATCGGTGCTGCTATTCAGGGCGGTATTCTTGGCGGCGACGTTAAAGATGTTCTTCTTCTTGATGTTACACCGCTTTCTCTTGGTATTGAAACAATGGGTGCAGTTTGTACAAAACTCATCCCTCGTAATACAACAATTCCGACCCGCAAGAGTCAGATTTTCTCAACTGCTGCTGATAACCAGAGTGCAGTTACAATCCATGTTCTTCAGGGTGAACGTGAAATGGCAAGCCAGAACCGTACACTCGGTCGTTTCGACCTTGAGGGCATTCCACCTGCACCACGCGGTGTTCCACAGATTGAAGTTACCTTCGATATCGATGCAAACGGTATTGTTCACGTTTCAGCAAAAGATATGGGAACAGGCAAGGAACAGAGTGTGCGCATTGAGTCTTCAACAGGCTTGAGCGATGCTGAAATTGACCGCATGGTTAAAGAAGCTGAAGCTAACGCTGAATCTGACAAGAAGGAGCGTGAGCGCGTAGATGTCCGCAACGAAGCTGATTCAATGATTTATTCAACTGAAAAAGCTGTTAAAGACATGGGCGACAAAGTTTCTGACGCTGACAAGCAGAAGATCAATGATGCAGTTGCAGCTTTGAAACGCGCACTTGAAGGCGACAATGTTGAAGAAATCAAGGCAAAGACAGAAGAGCTTCAGAAAGCTTCTTATAAGATTGCCGAAGAAATCTACAAGCAGCAGGGCGCAGCAGGTGCCGGTGCAGCTGGTGCCGGTCCTAATATGGGCGGCAATGCTGGCGCAGGCAATGCAGGTTCTTCAGCTTCAAGCGGCCCTTCAAAAGGCAAAGCTGATGATGTTGACTACGAAGTTGTAGACGAACAGAAATAAGACTTGTAAGCAATAAGACAGGAGCCGCTTGCAGTTTTTGCAGGCGGCTTTGTCTATCTTTTGTCCATTTTTTATATAGAATAAAAGGGTAAAACCGTGGCTAAACGTGATTATTATGAAGTTCTTGGTGTTCAGAAAGGTGCTACTAAAGAAGAGATAAAAAAAGGCTACCGCAAATTAGCAATTCAATATCACCCGGACAGAAATCCGGGCAATAAAGAAGCCGAAGACAAATTCAAAGAGGCTACAGAAGCTTACGAAGTTCTTTCTGATGACCAAAAACGTCAAATTTACGACCAGTATGGTTTTGCCGGTCTTGAAGGCATGGGCGCAGGTGGCGGCGGAAGCTACTCACATGCTTACACCGATTTTCAGGACTTGTTCGGTGGTTTTGATTTTGACAGCATTTTCGGCAGTTTCTTCGGCGGCGGCAGCCGTTCAAGAGGCAGGGGAGAGGCAAACAATCAGGGCGCAAATCTCCGATATGATATGGAAATATCATTTAAAGATGCTGTCTACGGTACAAAGACTGAAATTCAGTTTACGCACAATGAGTCTTGTGAAGCCTGTAAAGGCACAGGTGGTGCAGACGGTGCAAAGCGCAAGACTTGTCCGACTTGTCAGGGCGCAGGCCAGATCCGAAGAAATTCAGGCTTCTTCTCTATGACACAGACTTGTCCTACATGTCAGGGTGCAGGAAGCATTATCGATAATCCTTGTAAAGCTTGCGGAGGTTCAGGCTTAGAGAAACGCAAGCGCAAGATTCAGATTACAATTCCGCCTGGAATTGATGACGGCAAGCGCATAAATATTCCTAAGCAGGGTGATGCCGGAAGAAACGGCGGTCCTGCCGGAGATTTGTTCATCTTTATGCATGTGCAGTCTCATCCGCAGTTTGAACGTTCAGGTGAAGATTTGTACTGTGCTGTTCCTATTTCGATTATGCAGGCGGCGCTTGGTGCAGAACTTACAGTGACTGTTCTTGACGGCAAGAAGATAAAGATCCGCATTCCGGCAGGAACTCAGAACGGCAAGCTTCTTCGCGTAAGAGACGAAGGTGTTCCTATCGGCAACACAGGCAGAAAGGGCGACCTTTACATCAAAGTTATTGTAAAAGTTCCTTCGAAGCTTTCGTCTAAGTCAAAGCAGCTTCTTGAAGAAGTTTCAAGAATTGAAGGCGAGAATGAGTCGCCCGAACCGCTTCACCTTTCAGAGTTGAATAATTAGTGCCGTCAATGCCGGCATAAGCTGAAAAGCAGGTTCTCTTTTATAAGAGCCTGCTTTTTTTGTTTTACAGATTTCTAAAAGTTGTGATATACTATTAGCACACTCCACATGTTTTTTAAGGATTCAAAATGTATACTACTCGACGAAGATCATTGTTCGTTCTTTCCGCTTTTCTCTGCGTATTGTTTTTTGTAATGCTTGCAAATTTCCTTATTCCAACACAAGAAGCAACGTTTTCTTTCAGTTTTCTTGTGGCAATGGTAGCATTCTGCATTTTGCTTGCATCTTCAACTTTTATAGACAGGCTTATGGGTGATAAGCTTAAAGAAAATGTTTTGTATACAAAAGAAACTGAAATCCTAAGTGCTTTTATTTCTAAAATCCGTTTTGCATACAGTCTTGATGATTTGTTTACTGCAGTAAGACAGGAACTTGAAGACAGAGGTGACTGTTCTGTTCTTTTTATAGACCGCCAGAGTCAGTATGTAATTTATAACAGCCCTGACCGCCTTGTCAGTGATGTACAGACTATGCAGACACTTGAACGGAATTTCCCTGCAAGACACATGGACGGCATTTATTTTATTGATGCAGAATTCGGCATTGTTTCTAACCAGAATGCTGCACGCGGCTTTTTCATTGCATACCAGAAAAAGCATTTTTATGTTTTCTGCCGCTATACACGCCTGTTTGACCCGATTATTTTTAATCAGCTTTATGATGAATTCGTTTCGTTCACAAGCCGTAGTGAAATTATTACTGAATTGACCCGTATTTCTGAATTGTCAAAGGAATGGAACATGGTTGCTGAAACTCAGCGGTCGTTCCTGCCTAAAGTTATGCCTGAAATAAAGCACCTTGATATTGCAGCTTATTTCCGCCCGCTTGTTAACGTTTCAGGTGACTATTACACAGTTCTTCCTATTAATGAAACAAAAACCCTGCTTCTGCTCGGCGACGTTTCTGGTAAAGGTCTTGCCGCTGCGCTTGTTATGGGTATTGTTATCAATACTGTTAAGAACATTAAAAACAAAGAAGATCTGCCTACTATGATTCGCGCCGTAGACCGCGCTATTAAAGGCATGAAATTCGATGACAAATATACAGTTATGTTTGTCGGAATTGTTGATACAGAAGCTATGACAATTACCTACATCAATGCTTCTATGTCTGACCCGATTATCATAACAAAAGCTCCGGGCGGCTTTAACCTTAAACCGCTTGAATCAAACTGTAGTCTTGTCGGTATTATTGAACTTGATGAACTCAAAGTTGAAACAAGAAAGCTGTTCTATGATGATATGATTCTGATTGCTACAGACGGTGTTTCAGAAGTTATGAACGATGAAGGCATTGAGCTTGGTGATACAGAATTGTTCAAGCAGACATTGCAGAACAGTGCATTTAAATCAGCACAGCACTTTGTAAATGATATTTCAGATTTGGTTCTTGACTATAATGGTGACAAAAAGCTCAGGGACGATGTAACAATGCTTGCAGTTAAAATTGAGAGGTAAGAATTATGATTTTCTTTTTGTTAAATGTTTTGCTTATTGCTGGAATCATATTCTTTTCATTATATGTAGATCTTGATGAAAAAGAGACAAAGTCAAAAGCTTTAACTAATTTGGTTTTGTCATTGGCTGTTGAAGTTATATTTGTTCTTTTTGTATTTCTTTCGCTGTTTGCCAAGAACCCGCAGCTTGTTAATTTGACCGGCAAGCTGATGCTCTTCGGCTATGCTTTGTTTGGTGTTTCTTTTCTTATTTTTGTAATTCAGTATCCGAAATTTGAGCCGCGCAAAATTCTTACAGTCTTTAGATATGTTCTGCTTGCGATTGCTCTTGTTCTTGTCTGGAAATTCGGTACTATTTCATTAAGCGCAACTGAAAGACTTTCTGTTGCAGAATCTATGTCGCCGATTCTGGGCTTTGACTGGTATACGCTTTACAGAATGATTTTCATTGTCCTGTTCCCGGTTATTTCTATTATTATTCTGGCACGCAAGGCTTTGAATAATAAAACTAAGCTGTACCGGCAACAGATGATAATAGTTATTCTTGGTGTTCTTGTAAGTGCAGGGCTTTATTGGCTGCTCGGCGTTGCATCTTCTTATTCGCCTTTGTATTATCTGCTCTTTACATATTGTCTGGTTATTACTGTTGTAGTTTCTTTTATCGCCGTCCGCTCTTCTGTAATGGTAGACTTCAATACAGTAAAAAGCTGGCTGCTGAAGTTCCTGATTGACTTTGCACTTCCTTCTGTATTGGCTGGTCTGCTGTTTGCAATATTGTTTCCGTTCAGACAGTCAATGCCGATGTTCTTCTGGTGTGCTTTTACTATCGGTGCGGCACTGCTTGTTATTGTTCAGCGGACTATTGCATTCAAAATTAGAAAAATGAGCTTTGCTCAGGGTTCAAACTACGAAGATGTGCTTGAAGAAAAAATTGCAGCTTTTGATTATAACGAAGAGCCTTCAAAACTAATTGATGATTTTGTTGCATTGATGAAGCAGTATACAGAAACAATGCATGTTGAACTGCTGCTTGACAATGATGCCGGTGAGATTAAGTCTATTCACCATTCAGACGGAAAGCTTTCGCCTTCTATATCTACAAAAGAAGCTTTGGTAGATTCGCTTGCAGGCTGTTCAAGCTCTATTATTTCAAAGAATATGGCTGCTTCAAAACACGAATTTTCTACATTCAGAGAAGAGCTTCTTGAGCTTTTTAACAAATGGAATTCTGAACTGTTCATTGTTTTGAGAGAAGGCCGCCACATATTCGGTATTATTTCTCTTGGTGTAAAACGCCATGGCAATGGCTTTACAGATTATGACCATAAAGCTTTGAACAATCTTTATTCGTACTTCTTCTTGTTCGGCTTTTATTTGAAGAACATTGCGAACCAGTCTGTTATTGGTACTGTTGACCGCGAAATCCAGATGTCTTCTCAGATTATCCGCTCAATTCAGGATAACGTTGACCGCATCAATGTTCCTTCTATTGATTTGGGCTATATTTCACAGTCTGCACGCAGCCTTGGCGGTGACTTTATTGATTTTATCAGACTGACAGACAGCCGCTACATGATGATTATGGGCGATGTTTCGGGCAAGGGCTTGAACGCAAGTATGTCTATGGTCATCTTGAAGTCGATTATACGAACATTGCTTGCTGAAACCGGTGATTTCAAAGAGCTTATTGAGAAAGTCAATTACTTTATCAAGTATAACCTGCCGAGAGGAACATTCTTTGCAGGTGTGTTTGCGCTTTTTGATTTCAACGAAAATGTTATGTACTATGTAAACTGTGGTCTGCCGGTTCTTTACTTGTACACTGAAGCATACAATAATGTTATTGAAATTCAGGGTGACGGTAAGGTTCTGGGCTTTGCCAAGAAGATTACTTCTCTTGTTAAAGTCAAGAAGATTAAGCTGAATCCTGGTGATATTGTTCTGGCTTGTACAGACGGTCTTTTGGATTCTGTTTCATTGCGCGGTGAGTTCTATGGAAAAGACCGCGTTCAGAAACTTATTCTTGACAACAAGACTTATGATTCAAGCAGAATGATTCAGTTTATATTTGATGACATGCTGCAATTTGTTTCAAAAGAATTGCAGGATGATGTAACCATTGTATCGATGAGAATGCTTAAATCTCAAGAGTAGATTAGTTTTTGTCGAAAATAAGTTTTGGGGAAGATGTTGTGCAATGTACCTGAAAAACTCAGGTACATTTGTTGTTTTAGATATGTTGTTTGGTCTAAAGGAAAGGGGGGCTTTTAGCTTATGGAACAAATAGTAATTCAAGAGAAAAAAGGCGCTAACTACGTTTTACTCGAGGTTTCAGGCGTTCTTAACTCTTATACATATCTTGATTTTCAGACTAAGGTTTTTTCTATTGTTAAAGAAACTAACCTTGTAATTGATATGGCTGAAATTACTAACCTGTCATCATCAGGTCTTGGTGTTTTGCTGGCTGCTTATGATGATGCAGAAGAAGCCGGAAATAAAATATACATAATGCATCCGTCTGTAATTGCTCAAAAAGCAATTGAATCTACGGGCTTTTCTGATTATTTTCCGATTATTTTCTCTTTAACGGAAGTTTTGTGATATGTCAAAAAAAATCTTTATTCTCCCGCTGCTGTTCAGCTTGTTTATTTCTGTATCATGTGCAAATACAGAGAAAGATCAGTTATTGGAATCTGTGCTGGGAACATTGAATCTTCCGAGTGAAAAGCTCATTCTTGCTAATAAAGAACAATTTTTGAATGATTTGGACGTAGTGCTTGCAGCTGACAAGGACTATCTTTTGACGCTTGTTGATAAGCAGCATTATTTAAGCAAAGACTATGTGCCTGAAGATCTGGTTCCTCTTGTAAAGAACAATCATTATGCAATTAACCGCAATGATTTGTCTTTAAGAATTCCGGTTGAGAAAGCGCTTTGTGTTATGTCTGATGCGGCTGCAAAAGATGGAATTACAATTCTTGTAAGCTCAACTTTCAGGTCTTATGATTATCAGTCAAAGCTTTATGCCAGAAACGTAAAGCAGCTTGGACAGGCAGCCGCCGACAGAGAATCTGCAAGACCGGGTACAAGCCAGCACCAGCTTGGCACTGCAATTGACTTTGGCTCTATAACTGATGAGTTTGTCGAAACAAGGCAGGGTAAGTGGCTTGCGAAAAACGCCATGAAATACGGCTTTTCGCTTTCGTTCCCGGACGGCTATGAAGATGTGACCGGCTACAGATATGAGTGCTGGCATTACAGGTACATAGGCATTGAAGCATGCAAAATGCAGCAGAAGTGGTTCGGCAATATTCAGCAGTATA
>CAMJMF010000076.1 GCA_946406925.1 uncultured Spirochaetales bacterium
ATGTCCTGCATCTGAATACATTCCATTGCTTTCAGAATAGGCTGGCGAACTTCGGCTGCATGTTCAAACATCTTGTTGAGGCTCGTCAGAATTGAGTCAAGAACCTGTGCAATGTCAGAATTGTCGCCTGTTGAGGCGTGTGTTGTTTTGTCAGAAATCCGCTCAACGTCTTCAATTGCAGCCTGAAGTATTTCAATGTTTTCAGTGATTGACTGCTCGTTTGCAATCAAAGCATCTGACTGCGCAATAAGTCTGAGCGAGAGCTGCTTTAAGTTTGAAGTAATATAAGAGAAAGCCTGGCCTTCTTTGCCTGACTTGATGGATACAACCATTGCATTCAGAGAAATCAACTCCATCTCGCTGCTTTCGTCTTTGATTTTCTGAATAAGCGTGTTCATCGATTTCAAGACTTCCATGCGGCTTGAAAAGCTGTTTACAAGCTCAATGTTACGGTTTCTGAAATTAACTGCAATTTCTTTGTTCTGCTCAATTTTCTTTTCCTGCTTCTTCAAAATTGCGTTAAGGTCTTTTTTGATATTCTCAAAGCGGGCAATGTTGGCGTTGTCTGTAACCTGTCCGTCTTCTCTTTTTATGTTATTCAATTCGCCCACAAGAATCGGAAAATTTGTACTGAGCTCAAGAAAGTCCTGTCCGCTTGCATCGCTGATTGATTTCAAATTTTTAAGAATAGTGGAAGTGTTCATAATCTTTGCCCGCTTTATTAAGAGTGTTGGCCTTTAGCGGCCTTTGTTTCATAAAATTCTTTTACTATATCTGCAAAATCTTCCGGGGCATCCTGCAATGCCGGAAGAATACCCGAACCGCCTGCATAAATGCGCTGAACTACCGGCTGAAGCGACCTTGAAAAGTACGAGTCAGGGTAGGCGGTTGCGGCAGGCTGTCTTTGAGCTATGGCATACTGCACGCTTTCGTCATAAGGCACATAACCGATAAACTCAATGTCTATTGACAGCTTGTTATGCGCAAGCTGCTGAAGCCTGTTCCCCATTTCTGTGTTCTGCATCGCACGCCCCATGTTCATTATGACGCGCGGTCTCATCTGCCTTAAAAGCTCGTATACACGTCTGCCTTCTCCGGGCAGGGCTTCTTCAATTACGTTCAGAATCTGCTCAAAAGAATAATCTCTGCCTTCAAGCCGTTGAAGAATGGCGTTCTTCAAAATCTTGCGTGCTTCACTTTTTGGCGAATAACTCCTGTAGCAGAATCTGTAGACAACAGACTTCAGAAATGAATACGCATTCAAAATCGATGTAATTTCCGGTGTAACAATAAGCAGACCGTTATTTGTCATAATAAAAAAGTCTACCTGATTGTGTGCCGAACCTGCGCCTAAATCCAATATAAGGTAATCACATTCAAGTTTTGAAAGCTCGCGCATGATTTTTTGTTTTGTAAAAAAATCCATATTGGCGGCACCAGGAAAAAGACAATCACCTGCAATAAAGTGAAGGTTAGGAATTCCGGTTGCTTGAACCAAAGCACTCATGTCTGATTCAAGTTTATTGATAAAATGCCCGAGTCCTTCTTGATTGTTTTTTAAGCCGAGCATTGTGTGCAGGTTTGCGCCGCCAAAGTCTAAATCACACAGTATAACGTGCTTGCATTGAGCCGCCATTGCTACTGAAAGATTAAGAGATAGAACGCTTTTTCCTACACCGCCTTTACCCCCGGCAACAGGAATGATAACCGCCATATATTAAATATATGACAAAATATTAAGACCCGCAAGTTAAATGAAAGTAATTTTCTTGCGGTCAGATATATTTTTTGAGCGCTTTAAGATAGACCTGTGCATATCTTGAAAGAACAACGTTTTTGTGTGTCACAGTTCCGATTTTCATAAAGTCATCAAGTTCAAGAGGCCTTGAAACAATATTGTTGCCGTTCAATTCATTGTCTATAACACCTGAACAGACTGTGTAGCCGTTAAGACCGATAAGCAGGTTAAAGAGCGTGGCGCGGTCGCTTACCTTTATATTCAGCTTGTGGTCAATATTTGGGAGCGGCTCTTCGCTGAAATAAAACGAATTGTACTCACCCTGTTCATATGTCAGATACGGAAAAGCATCTAAGTCTTTCAGTTCAATCTTTTCTTTTTTAGCCAATGGATTTGTTGTTGAAATAAAGACATGCGGTTTTGCCGTAAAAAGCTCTGAAAAAACAAGATCATTCTTTTTAATAAGCTTTGAAATAACTTCTTCGTTTTTTTTGTTCATATAAAGTATGCCGATTTCGCTTTTCAGGCGGGCAACATCATCAATGATCTGGCTTGTACGGCTTTCTTTGAGGGTATAGTCATATTCTGAGCCGCCAAACTGCTTTATTACGTCTACAAAAGCGTTTACAGCAAAAGAATAATGCTGGCATGTAACACTGAATCTGTTCTGCTTCTGCGTTTTTCCAAGATATTTCTCTTCTAAAAGCGAAGCCTGTTCAAGAACCTGCCTTGCATAGCCCAAAAATCCGTCACCCTCGTTTGTTACAACAACGCCCTTGTTTGTTCTTGAAAAGATTGTAATGCCTATTTCTTTTTCAAGTTCGTGAACAGCGGTTGTAAGACTCGGCTGAGAAATAAAAATCTTCTGGCTTGCGGCCGTAACATTGCCGCATTCTGCTACGGCAACAGCATATTTCAATTGTTGAAGTGTCATGCACTTATTTTAGCAGAACTGGCGTTTTATTGCCATAGCTAAAAACTATGACAAACCATAAAAAATAAGTATTAGATATAATGTGTGCAACCTATTATATTAATAGGGATATTTCTCAATAAAGGGTTAAAAAATGAAAACATCTGTAATCGGATTTCCAAGAATCGGTGCACACCGCGAATTGAAATTTGCAAGCGAAAAATACTTTGCAAAAAAAATTGAACTTGACGAACTTGAAGCTGCAGCCAGAGAAATCAGACTTTCTAACTGGAAAAAGCAGAAAGATGCCGGAATTGATTTTATCAGTTCTAACGATTTTTCTTACTATGACGGCATGCTTGATACATGTTTTATTCTCGGCGTAATTCCACAGCGCTACAAAGCTCTCTGCCTTTCAAAGCTTGACACATTCTTTGCAATGGCACGCGGCTACCAGACTGAAAAGGGTGACGTTACAGCCCTTCCTATGAAAAAGTGGTTCAACACAAACTATCACTACATTGTCCCGGAATTCGATGACGGTGTTGCAGTCAGCCTTGACGACACAAAAATCAAGAACGAATATAACGAAGCAAAAGCCGCCGGTGTTCAGACTAAGCCGGTTGTAATTGGTCCTTACACATTCCTTAAGCTCAGCCATTTTAATGGAAGCAAAAAGCCTGCTGACTATGTGGCTTCAATCTGTGAAGCATACAAGCTTCTTTTGAAAAATGCTGCTTCTTACGGCGCAGAATGGGTTCAGATTGATGAGCCTGCTCTTGTGCTTGATATGAGCAGTGAAGACAAAAAGCTTTTTGCAGAACTTTATTCTGCCATTCTTGAAGGCAAAGCTGTAAAGGTTCTGCTTCAGACTTACTTTGGCGATGTTCGCGATTACTGCGCCGAGCTTTTGAAATTCAATTTTGACGGTTACGGTCTTGACTTTGTAGAAGGCAAAGAAAGCCTGAACCTTATTCAGAAAAACAAAGCAGAAAAAGGCGCAGTGCTTTTTGCAGGTGTGCTCTGCGGCAAGAACATCTGGCGAAACAACTACGCAAAGACTGAAACGCTTTTGAAGAACATTCAGAGCGCATGGAACGGCGAGGTTGTAGTTTCTACTTCCTGCTCACTTCTGCATGTGCCGTATACTGTAAAAAATGAACAGAAACTTGATGCTTCAATTCTTGAGCATTTTGCCTTTGCAGAAGAAAAGCTTGCAGAGCTTAAAGAAATTGCCGCAATCTTTAACGGCGACAATTCTGCATGTGCAAAAAATGCAAAGCTTTTTGCCGGCGAGCGTGTTGCTAAAAATCAGGCTGTTGCAGTTAAAATTGCAAATCTTAAAAAAGAAGATTTTGTGCGCAAGCCTGCATTTGCTGAACGCGAGGCAATTCAGAAAAAAGTGTTCAATCTTCCATTGTTTCCTACAACAACAATCGGTTCGTTCCCTCAGACTGCAGAAGTTCGTGCTAACCGAGCCGGCTTTAAGAAGGGCAATATCAGCCGCGAAGAATACGAAGCTTTCAATAAGAAAATGATTGCCGAGTGTATTAAATTCCAGGAAGACATCGGCATTGATGTGCTTGTTCACGGTGAATATGAACGCAACGACATGGTAGAATATTTCGGCGAAAACCTTGACGGCTACATCTTTACACAGAATGCATGGGTTCAGTCTTACGGAACACGCTGTGTAAAACCGCCTGTAGTTTGGGGTGACGTAAGCCGCAGAAACGCAATTACTGTTGAATGGTCAAAATATGCTCAGAGCTGTGCCGACAAGAACAGCAAAAAGCCTGTAAAGGGAATGCTCACCGGTCCTGTAACAATCTTGAACTGGTCTTTCCCGCGCGAAGACATAAGCCTTAGAGAAAGTGCACTGCAGATTGCCTTTGCAATCCGCGATGAAGTGCTTGACCTTGAGGCAAACGGCATCAGAATCATTCAGATTGATGAAGCAGCTCTCAAAGAAAAGCTTCCGCTCAGAAAGGCAGACTGGCACAGCGAATACCTCGACTGGGCGATTCCGGCTTTCAATCTTGTACATTCAGGCTGTCGCGCAGAAACACAGATTCACACACACATGTGCTATTCGGAATTTATTCCTATTATTCAGGATATTGATAACATGGACGCTGATGTTATTTCTTTTGAAGCAAGCCGCTCAAATCTTGAAATCTTACAGGCTTTGAAGGAAAAGAACTTCAGAACAGAAGTCGGCCCGGGTGTTTATGACATTCACTCTCCGCGCGTTCCTTCTGTTGAAGAAATTGTGAACGCTGTAGAAAAGATGAAGAAGTTTGTGCCGGAAAGCAAGTTGTGGATTAACCCTGACTGCGGTTTAAAGACACGCGGCATGACAGAAACTGAAGCTTCGCTCAAAAATCTTGTTGCAGCAGCCAAAAAGGTTAGGGGATAATTTCAGATGATTAAACATGCGCCCGACAAGACATTCTTCTCTTTTGAAGTTTTTCCGCCTAAAAAAGATGACGGCATAGAAAAAGTTTATGAAACACTGGACGAGCTTTCTGACTTAAAGCCTGATTTTATCAGCGTAACGTATGGAGCCGGCGGCAGCGAGAACTGCGGCAAAACCCTTGATATTGCAAAACGGATAAATGATGTCTGCCATGTAGAGAGTGTCATTCATCTTCCGGGGCTGCATCTTACAAAAAAAGACGCTGAAACAATGCTCAAGACTTTTGCCGACAACGGCATTGAGAACCTGCTCGTGCTGCGCGGCGACAGAATAGAAGGGCGCACTCTCTGCGGTGAATTCCTTCATGCAAGCGATTTAATCAGCTTTATAGAAGAGAAAATGCCCGGAAAATTCTATCTTATGGGCGCATGTTATCCTGAAAACCATCCTGAATCAAAAGATGTTGTTGACGAAATTGCAAATCTGAAAAAAAAGGTGGATTGCGGAGCATCTCATCTGCTGAGCCAACTGTTTTTTGACAATGAACAGTTTTTCAGATTTGTAGATAACTGCAAAGTTGCCGGCATTAATGTGCCGGTTGAGGCAGGCATAATGCCTGTTACAAACAGCCTTCAGATTGAAAGAATGACTAGCCGCTGCGGTGTAATTCTTCCTAAGAAATACAAAGTCATGATGGAAAAATACGGTGCCAATGATGAATCAATCCTGGAAGCCGGCATTGTGTATGCTGCAAACCAGATTGTGGAATTATTGGCAGGCGGCGTGAACGGCATTCACCTTTATACGATGAACAAGCCCTATGTTGCCCGCCGCATCGCCAAAGTTTTTTCGAGCCTCACCAAGTCTTAAGCAGCGGTGCTGATAAAGCTTGTAAAACTATCGTTATAGCGGTTTTTATGCCTGAAAAAGAGGCCGCCACTATAACGATAGTAGCATAATGGTAGAAATTCCGCTTTATCATGGTTGTTTTCCCTTTCCCTTAGCTCTGCTTCTGAATTACTCCACAATCTCCATAATTGACAATTTATGTTAAAAAATAATTGCATTTCTTTAAAAAAAGGTTGAAAATATATGCTGTACGACTATGAAAAGGCTTTTTTACGTAAGTATTATTTTAGTTTTTCTCTCATTTCCGTGTTTTTCACAAAACTTTTTTGATAATTATGTATATCAGTCGTGGAAGTCCTTCGGCGGACTTTCTGGCACAACTGCCTGCGATATTTACCAGACCGCAGACGGCTACATAAACATAGGCACTTATGAGGGACTTGTTCGTTTTGACGGCGTAAAATTCAGTGCGTTCAACAGAGCTCTGGACAGCGATTTCAACATTGTTTCTGTGCGCACAATTTTACAGGATTCACGCGGCAATGTTTGGCTTGGTTCTAACGACGAGGGTTTGCAGAAAATCTTGGAAGACGGCAGCACTAAGCTTTACACGCTTGACGAGGGCTTGCCCAACAATTCTATAAGAACGCTTGCCGAAGACAAAGACGGCAATATATGGATTGGAACAGCCGGCGGTGTTGTTTATCTTACACCGGACGGCAAGCTTATTTCACCGCAGTTTGCGCCTGGAACAACCGCAAACGGAGTTATTGCTTCTAACATTTTCTGTGATGACATAGGCAGAATCTGGCTTACAATTTCGAATGACAACGGCTTCTTCCTTTTTACAAACGGAGTTTTCCGCCCGTTATTGGAATTTGAAAAATTCGGGCATTATTTTGCGACAGCGGTTTATCAGGACTCAACCGGCGGTTTCTGGATTGGTCTTGGCGAAAAAGGCATCTGCCGCATGAATAACGGTGTCGCAGATTTAATTGTAACAAACACAATTCTTGATACAATTCCGACTTCTACAGTTCTTGAAGACAAAAACGGCGATATTTGGTTCGGCACAGAAAAGGGTCTTGTTGTCTATACAGACGGCAAATTTATAGAATACAAGGGCTCTCCTGAACTTGCTGGTTCAAATATCAACAGAATTATCCAGGACCGCGAGAACAACATCTGGTTTGCCACTGACCGCAACGGAATCGGCAGAATGACGCTCGGTAAATTCAAGCTGAGCAGGCTTGGCGTTACCGTAAATGCGCTCGCCGAAACCCCTGATGGAAGAATCTGGGCAGGAACAGATACAGGCGTTTGCTGCTATCACAACGACGTGCTTGAAGAGAACAAGCTCACAGAATTTACAAAAGGTCTCCGCGTAAGACACATTGAATCGGTTTCTGGCGGCAAAATTCTTGTAAGCTGCTACTCTCAGCCGGGGCAGATTCTCTATGACGGAAACAGCATAAAGTCTTGGTCTATGGACGAAGGGCTTGCCGGAAACAAGGTGCGCGTTGCAATTGAGACTGAACCCGGCGAATATTATGTAGGTACTACAACAGGCTTAAGCATTATTCATGCTGACGGAACAATTCAAAATATAAAGCAGGCTGAAGGGCTTGATACTGAATATGTCATGACAATCTATAAAGATACGCATGGCGTTATCTGGGTTGGCACTGACGGCGGCGGTATCTTCCTTATTAAAGACGGAGAAGTCTTCTCGCACATAACCTCTGCGCAGGGCATTGCCGGAAACGTTATTTTCAAAATCTCGCAGGACAAAGACAATAATTATTGGGTTTGTACCGGCAGCGGCATTACCCGAATCAAAGATTTTGACTCCGCAAACGAGCCGTATTTCAACTGCACAGTGCTTAATTCAGAGCACGGGCTCGGCACTAATTCGGTTTTTCAGGTTTTGTTTGACCATAACGATAATGTCTGGATTACAAACAACCACGGCATTGCTTCTATTTCTGGTGAAGAGCTCAAAAACTTTTTTGCACAGAATGTCAAAACTGTAAACGCAAAATATTACAGCAAGAACGACGGTCTTGATTCAGACGGTCCGACTTCTACGGCACTTTCAATTGTAGACAGAAAAGGCAGGCTTTGGTTCACAATGGTTGACGGCATTGCCATTTATGATCCGCAGAAAGTAAAAGAAGCTGATGTTACGCCTATGATTCACATTGAGTCAATTTTGGTTGATAACATTGAATATAAGGTAAAAGACGAAATGTTCGTGCTTAGACCGGGCACAAAGCGAATTGACATTAAGTTCACAGGCTTAAGTTTTGACGCGCCTGAGCGCATTATGTTCTCGCACATGCTCACCAACTTTGACGACCATTACTCTATGCCGGATATGGACCGCGTTGTTTCGTACACAAACATTACGCCGGGTAAACACTCGTTTGTTGTTTATGCCATAAACGGAAACGGAATAAAATCGAATAACGACGAGGTTATGTTCTTGTGGCAGAAGCCTTACATTTATCAGCGCGTTGATTTCTGGGCTACTCTTGCGGTTTTGGTTGTAAGCGCAATTTTCATCTATTTCCGTTCACGTGAAATTCGAATAAAGAAAGAAAACTTAAGGCTTGAAGAGCTTGTAAGAGTGCGCACTGCCGACTTGGAGCAGGAAAAGATAAAATCTGACAATCTTTTGCGCTCAATTCTACCGGACAAAATCGCCGACAAGCTTAAGAACACCACAAGTTATAATAAGTCTTTTGGTGAAAACTTTGAGAATGTTACGCTGCTTTTCTCTGACATTGTGGGCTTTACAAAAGTTTCAAGCGGACACACCGCTAAAGAAATTGTAGCCGCCCTCAACCAGCTTTTTACGCTTTTTGACGAGCGTGCAAAGCGCATGGGTGTAGAAAAAATCAAGACAATCGGTGACGCTTATATGGCGGCGTGCGGTATTCCGGAAGAAAATGAAAATCATGCGCGCATAATGATTGATTTTGCCCGCGGAATGTACCAGGATCTTGCAAAATATAACGAGACGGCTGACATCAAATTTCAGATCCGCGTAGGCTTGAACTGCGGCCCGGTAACAGCCGGTGTAATCGGTACTACAAAGTTCATTTATGATGTTTGGGGCGATACCGTAAACGTTGCAAGCCGCATGGAAACAGCCGCAAATCCGGGTGCAATACGGATTAGCGAAGATTTGAAGAACCATCTTGAAGGTTCAGACATTCAGTTCAGCGAACCTTATGAGTGCAATATCAAAGGCAAAGGCATGATGAAGACCTTTGAAGTTTTAAACTAGGATTATCAGGTGCAAAAATGAAACGGAAGCATAATTCTGCAAATATATGTTTTATTGCGGCTGCTTGTTCGCTGCTGTTTTTTTCGTGTGCAAAGCAAAAGGTAGAAACCATAAAAGTCGGAATTCTTCATTCTGAAACCGGCTCGATGGCTGTAAGCGAGCAGCCTGTTATGCAGGCAGAGCTTATGGCAATTGAAGAGCTTAACCAGAAAGGCGGCGTGCTTGGGCATATAATTGTTCCTGTTGAAGCAGACGGAATGAGTAACCCTGCTGTTTTTGCCGCCAAGGCTGAAAAGCTTATAACTGAAGAAGGCGTTGCAACAATTTTTGGCTGCTGGACTTCAGACTCGCGCAAGGCAGTTAAGAATGTGGTAGAGACTCACTACAACCTTTTGTGGTATCCGCTTCAGTATGAAGGCATGGAAGCAAGTCCCAATATTATGTACATGGGCGCTGCGCCAAACCAGCAGATTGTTCCTGCCATAGACTATTGCTTTGAGAACTTCGGCAAGCGCATGTATCTTATTGGCAGCGACTATGTTTTTCCGCAGACTGCAAACAGAATTATCAGGGCGCAGCTCAAATTTCTTGGCGGCACAGTTGTCGGCGAAAAATACGTTGATATGGAAGAAGAAGACTTTACCGAAGTTATTCAGGACATTATAAAGCAGAAGCCTGACGTGATTATAAACACTGTGAACGGTGAGTCTAATGTTGCGTTTTTTGAGCAGCTGCATGAAGCCGGCATAACTCCGTCTGATATTCCTGTAATGAACTTTTCTGTAGGTGAAAGCGAGATAGACGGCATAGGCGTTGAAAATATTGCCGGCGATTACATGGCGTGGACTTATTTTGAGGAAATGGACTCAAACAAGAACCGCCGCTTTGTTTCTAACTACAAGGAAGAATTCGGCTCAAGAACAAGATTGGGCGACCCTGTTGAGGCCGGCTATATCGCGGTTTATATGTGGGCAGCCGCCTGTAAAAAAGCCGGTTCGTTTGATACAGAAGCTGTAAGAATTGCGGCAAAAGGCCTGAACTTTGTTGCTCCTGAAGGAATTGTAACAATCGAAGGCTCTAACCAGCATTTGAACAAAAAGGTGAGAATCGGCAGAGTAAAAGACGACGGGCTTGTAGAAGAAGTCTGGAGTTCGACCGGTCTTGTCCGCCCGGACCCATATCTAAGCACTTACGCCTGGGCAAGAGGTTTGTAAAACACGTGAAACAATAGATAGGCAGCTCAAATTGTTGGGCTGCTTTTTTTTTGTGTCTATACCCTAAAAATAAATTTCTATAAAAAATAACAAAAATTCATCTTTTTTTGAATATTTCTATTGACAGAATTAATTCGCTTTTATATACTTCTAACCATAGAAACGGTTACTACAAAAAGAAATTAAATACTGTTTGGAGAATTAAAATTATGGAAAAACATTGTGACGGCTTATATAAATGTATGTCCAGCGAAAGATATACACCTTATTCACTGGCTAGAAAAATTAAGGCAACTGCAATTCTTGAGTCTGCAAGCTTTGCAAAAGGCAGAGAACGATTTTCGATTTTGATGACAGAAGAAGCCTTCAAAATAGTTCAGGACGATAACGGCATTGCATTCATTATTGATGGAAAAAGAACACCTTTTGATGATTCAAATGTAGTCAGCCTTGACGCAATCGGCAGAAAAAAGAGCGCCGACATTCTTGATGCGGCTCTTTATGTAGCAGAACAGAACGAGATTCCGTCTTCACTGCACAATCTTGAAATACCTGTGCCGACAAGCGGTCTCGGCTATTTAAGCTACGAATTTGCACGCAACTGCGACAACATCAGATTCTTTGAGCAGAAAGACGAGCTGAACATGCCGGAAAGCTGCTTTGTTGTCGGCCACATATACATTATCTTTGACCACTTCACAGAAACAATGCACATTTTCGGCTTTAATTATAATGAGCATGAAATTGACCTTGAAGAAGCAATGTCTAAACTTGAAAGACGAATCTCTGACATGGATTTTTCTTATGTTGAAGAACCGCCTGCACATTTTGACTACAAAATGATTACAGACATTGAAGAATCAAGAAAAGAATACATCATCAAGGTTGAGACTCTTAAGAAGCACATCATCGCAGGTGATTTGATTCAGGCTGTGCCAAGCCGCCGCGTTCAGATTGAATGCAAGGCAGATGCACTTACTGTTTACGGAAAACTCCGCAAAGTAAACCCAAGCCCATACATGTTCTACATCAATTTTGGTGATTTTGAGCTGACCGGTGCTTCTCCTGAAAGCCTTGTCCGCGTCCGCGGCGGCAAAGCAAGCATTCACCCGATTGCAGGAACAATTCACCGAGGCAAAAATCAGGCTGAAGACGAACAGCTTATGAACAAGCTGCTTTCTGATCCGAAAGAAAGGGCAGAGCATTTGATGCTTGTTGATCTTGCAAGAAACGACCTCGGCAGAGTCTGCAAAGAAAAATCTGTAACAGTTCCACAGTTCATGGAATGTGAGCTTTTCTCTCATGTTATTCACATCGTTTCAAATACAGAGGGAATCGTTCAGGACGGTGTAAAACCGATTCAGGTTTTGCGCGCTTCATTCCCGGCAGGAACAGTTTCTGGCGCGCCGAAGATTAATGCAATTCAAATCGTGAGCGGCCTTGAAAAAACAAAAAGACGCTTTTATGCGGGTGCTGTCGGCTATATTCAGAGCAACGGCGACCTCGACTTCTGCATTACAATCCGTTCAACTTTCCACAAAGGTAACGTTTATACATTGCAGGCTGGCGGCGGCATAGTTTATGACTCAAACCCAGAGCGTGAATTTACTGAAACTTGTGAAAAACTTGGCGCATTGATAGATACACTTACAAAATAAAAAAGCCTGAAAGGCAAGGAGCTTATTATGATTTTGTTTATTGACAATTATGACAGTTTTACTTTTAACGTAGTTCAGGCTTTTAAAGAAGCTACTGACGAAGAAATCCGCGTTGTGCGCAACGACGAATACAAGGTTGA
>CAMJMF010000077.1 GCA_946406925.1 uncultured Spirochaetales bacterium
AAGCTCAAAGATTTTAGTCTTTGAGCTTTAAGGCGCCGAGCAGAATCGAACTGCTGCATAACGGTTTTGCAGACCGCTCCCTTACCGCTTGGGTACGGCGCCACGGTGTTGTTACTATAGCAAAAACACCCCTCTTTGTCTAGTAGATAATTTCAATTTTCCTTGCATAAGCTTGAGAGATAATATGCATACATCACAATTTCAAGTGTCAAAGACCTTGAACGATATGCACAAAATCGGCTATTCTTTTTGAGTTATGGCAAATCAATATTTCGATTTTATTATTATTGGTGGTGGAGCCGCTGGTTTGACAGCTGCTCAATACGGAGCACGTGCAAACCTTTCAACTGCTGTTCTCGAAAGCACATCACAAGGCGGTCAGTCTCTTTTGATTAACGACCTCGAGAACTATCCGGGAATTTTTCCGGCTGTTTCAGGCTATGAACTTATAGAGGGCATGGTAAAGCAGGCTAAATCTTTCGGTGCAGAATTCCTCACATTGACAGTAAAATCTATAGAAAAAAAAGATTCACTTTTTGAGATTAATACAAACAAAGGCGTTATTACAGCAAAAGCCGTTCTGCTTGCAACAGGTGCAAAGCACCGCCATCTGAACATAGAAGGCGAGACAGAACTTGCCGGTAAAGGCGTTTCTTACTGTGCTTCATGCGACGGCCCGTTTTTCAGAAATAAACGCATAAGCGTAATCGGCGGCGGCGATGCAGCCTGCGATGAAGCAACATTTCTGTCTAATCTAACAGACAAAGTTTATCTGATTCACAGACGCGATGCTTTCAGAGCGCAGGCAGCTGTTGCCGAGCGTGTAATGAACAACCCTAAAATCGAAGTAATGTTCAACAAAGTTCCGCTTAAAATAAACGGACAGAACAAAGTTGAGTCTATCGTATTAAAAGACGTAAAAACCGGCGAAGAGACAGTTCACGAAACAGACGCCGTATTCATTTTTACGGGAATGATTCCGCAGACGGCACTCGCCGATATGGTAGAAAAAGACGAAGCCGGCTACATAATTACAGATGAAAACATGGAAACTTCTGTAAAAGGTCTTTTCTGTGCAGGCGACGTGCGCTCAAAGCCTTTCAGACAAATTGTTACAGCCGCTGCGGACGGCGCTTATGCGGCACACGCAGCTGAAAAATACATCAGAGGCGAATAAGGGCTTTTTGTGCGGAACGTAATTTCTTCTATTAGACTTTCATTTTTTCTCGTTCTCTGTCTGGTTTTATGTTTCTGCATTTCAGGCTGCAAAAAAAATAAAGCCACCGTTAATACCGAACTTACAGAAGAACAGCTTGCCGAGCAGAAACAGCTTACGCTTTCAAAAGAAGAAGAAATCCGTGAAGAAATAAAAGAAAGAGCCGCAAAAGACGCTGACTTAAACTTTTGGAGCAACTACCCCGCCGACATTCTCGCCGAAGAAATTGCGCGCCGCATGACAGACGAAGAACTGCTTTCACAGCTTTTTATGTTCGGCTGGGCAGGTGCAGAGCCGAGCAAGCTTGTAACATACTGGGTTGAGCAGCGGCATATCGGTTCCATCAAAATCTTCGGCTGGAACACAGACAACATAGAGCTGGTCGCCAAAAACATCACGACGCTTCAAAACAAGGCAATGGACGGCAGGTTCAAGATTCCGCTTTATGTTGCCACAGATCAGGAAGGCGGCTGGATAAGGCACGTTAAAGGAAACACAAGCGACACACCGGGCAACCTCGCAATCGGCGCTTCAGGCTATCCGCAGGATGCGTTCTATACAGGTTATTACATCGCCAAAGAACTCCGTGCACTCGGCATAAACATGAACTTTGCGCCTTCTGTTGATTTATACACAAACCACGATTCAACAATCATCGGGCCGCGCTCTTTTGGTGAAGACCCGGAAAAAGCCGCAATTCTTGCAGCTGCATTTGTTTCCGGAACACAAAAAGCAGGCGTCATTCCAACCGCAAAGCATTTTCCAGGGCACGGTGACACAGGAATTGACTCGCACGGAAAGCTGCCAATCATCGATATAAACAGAGAAACACTTTTTAGCAGAGAACTGCTTCCGTTCAAGTACCTTATAGAAGAGAATATTCCTGCAATAATGACAGGGCACCTTGCTTTTCCGCAGATTACACGCGACGAAGAGCCGGCCTCTTTGTCAAAGACATTCATAAAATCTATCTTGAGAGACACACTGCAATTCAAAGGGCTTGTAATCTCTGACGACATGATGATGAACGGCGCAACAAACTATGCAGGCGGAATAGCACACGCTGTAACACTTGCAATTGAAGCAGGCAACAATATTTTGTGTTCTTCAACCACACCGCAGATTAATTCCGCCTTGTGGACAGAAAACATTGAAAAAATGAAGTCTACACCGAGTTTCCGCCGCGCCGTACTAAGAGCCTGTGAACAGGTTATCCGCTCAAAATTAGAATATTTCAAAAGCGATAACGCAGTGCCGATTCTGCCGGACATAAGCAAAATAGCTTCTTCAGTGCCCGACCCGGAAGGCACGAATTTCTTTATAGAACAGGCTTGCCGCTCTATTACGTTTTACGAGAAAGATAAGCTTCCTTTATGGCCGTCAAGATCAGGCAAAGTTCTGCTTGCGGCACAATTCCAGGAATTCTTTGATGAAGGCGTAAAACGCTACCCTTCTTCCGGGCTTTATTATTTTAAGTACAATCCTTCAAGCGAAGACCTTAACAAGGCATGCCAGGAGATAAAATCTGTAGCAAGAAGCTATGATACAATAATGATTTTTATTCCGAATCAGACTGCGGCAACTGTTGCACAAAGTCTTAAAGATTCCGGCAAAAACGTGATTATTATTTCGGCCCTTTCTCCGGTTCTGGTTCTTGACGGCTTTGACTGGGCTGATTCTATTGTGCTGACTTACAGCTATTCTCCGTTTACGTTCAAAACGCTTTTTGCCGCAATTGCAGGCGACTTTGAAGCGCAGGGCAGCCTGCCTTTGCAAATAGAACGGCGGTAGGCGGCAATAATGACAGATTTTCAAATAGAGCCTCTGTCCAGTTCATTGTTCAATCAGGCAAAGCAATTTGTTGAAGCAAATGAAAAATACAGCGTCTCTCTTTCTGCAATGATTTCTGCCGTAAAAGTGCCTGTACCTACAGCACCGCAGGGAAACATTTTCTGCATCTTCAAAATTGAAAACGGAAATAAAACGCTTGAAGGCGTTTTTGGCATTACCAACGGCGAGTTGATACTTCACAATGTACCTTTTCTTTTTGAAAATTCGCCATTACAGGCTGCCCCGGAAAAATTCAAGGAATTGAGAACAAAACTTCTTGCAGAGATAGTTCCAATCGTAAAAGCTCATAATATTTTCAGCATTATGGGCGAAGCCAGTTCTTCAGACTTTTTCTGCGAAGCAACAGGCAAAGAACCAGCCTGCCGGCGCGCCTATATTCTTATGGAGTACAAGCCGGGCACAGCAGAAACCAACTTTGCGCGTTTCTCTCCCAAAAGCCTTTTGCAGCAGGGGCTTTTTATGCGGGAATGCCAGACATCTGATGCAGAAGCCCTGTACCCGCTCCAAAAAGAATATGACATCGTGGAGGTGCTTCCGCCAAACACAGAACACAACGAATTTGCGTGCAAAATGAGCCTAAAAAGAAATCTTGCGCATCATTTGATTTATGCTGTTTTTTACGGAAATCAGCCTGTAGCAAAAGCCGGCACAAACGCAATGGGAACTTTCTATTACCAGATAGGCGGCGTTTTCACAGAAAAAAAATGGCGCAACAAACACCTTGCAAGAGCCGCTGTTGGAATTGTTGTTAAAGCATCTTTAGCAAAAGGCAAAAAGGTTGTGCTGTTTGTCAAAACAGAAAACGAGCCTGCAAAAACCTCTTATAGACACGCAGGGTTTGTCCCCTGCAGCAATTACGACATATATTATTTCTAGCTTTGCCTTCAGCAGAACTCCTGAGAGACAAAAAAAGACCAGTCTGTTTCAGACTGGTCAAAGCAAGAAAGATTTGTTTTTGATTCTATGGAATCTTGAAAATATTCTAAATTAAAACAGCTTATCTCTTGATTCTTGAAATTTTTGTTCCTTCAAGAGAAAGGTTGTACATAAGGCCTTTCTGGTCAAGAATAAAAGCCATAACTGGTTTGTCTGCTGTGTAGTTTGTGTCAACAGAAGCACCAACACCAACAGCAATAACAGCTACAGAAGCATCTACACCGGCTTTCCAACCGTCACCGTCAACAAACTTCTCATAGGCGTCTTTTGTCATAAAAAGATAGATAACAGTCTTTTTCTGACCGCCAAGCTGCCAGCCTACAGAAGCAGAAGCTGTGCTGTAATATTCAATAGTTTTCTTGCCTCTGAGCAAAGCACCTTCGCCATACTCACCGCCAAGACCAACACCAACTTTATATACTTCTGGGAAAACCAGAACACCATAAGCCTGGTTCAACAAATTTGTAGCACCTTTCTGACTCTTGAAAATCTCAAGTGCATCTTTAACACCAACATCAATAGCTTCTGCTGATTTAGCAAACATCATTGAAGGAACAAACAAAGAAAGAACAAGAAGAACAACAAGAGCTGCTCCAAGTTTATTCATTTTTCGTGTATTCATTTCAATTCCTCCTGTAAGTTTCAAAGAAACAATACAGCATTACTGCCTGAACAAAAAATTCAGATACGCAAAACCTGCAAACTGCAAGACCAATTTCTACTGCGCATCTGCAATATTATAAACATAAATTGTAAATAAATGTAACAAGTTTTTCCATAAAAGTAGGATTTTTACACACTTTTTATTGTCTTTTAACCCCACTTTAAGCATTCTTTAAGAAAACCGGCACATTTTACTCTGCTGTTTAATGCAGAAGCATTCATTGAAAAGAGAAAAAATATCTAAGCATTTTTTCAGCAAAAAACCTTGAATTAAAAAAAGCATGAATAATTTTTATAAAAGCAGAAATAAATTTCTTTTCATGAATATTCTGTAATGCCAAAGTTAAGCTTCTGTTAGACGCAGAAAACTTTAATGCATTCTTTTCAGAATAATATTTATTCACATAAGCCTCTATTGTTATGCCGCTTTTTAAGCTGCCGGTATATGTTTTTTGCAACCAGCGCATACGTAGATATTGAACAAACAAGCTTGAACGAGAAATACTGTCAGCAGTCATTCTGTATTGCAGAATAACTTCCGGAACATTCCCGAACACATAATTCTTTTTCATAGCTTTTAGAATAAATTCATAATCTTCAACATATTTCGTATCATAATTACCAATGTCATCAAAAACAGCTTTTTTTAAAAACCAGGCAGGATGAAAAACACAAGTATTTATCAACATCTTTTTTGGTATTTTATTATTCTCTAAAGGCACCTTAATGCAGTTATTAATAATCTCTCCTGTCTGCGAGATTGTCTGAACATATCCGCCAATAAAATCCAGATTGTTTTTCTCAAGGTAGTCCTTTTGAAGCTCAAAGCGATAAGGCAAAGAAACATCGTCTGCATCCATTCTGGCTATATATTTGCCTTTTGCATGCTGCAAAGCCCTGTTCAGAGAAAACGTCAGGCCTTCGTTTTTCTCATTGAACAAAAGACAGATTCTATCATCAGCTTTTGCATATTCAGATAAAATCCCTTTATTCACTTCATTTTCAGGAGAATCCATAACAATTATGAATTCAAAATCCTTAAAAGTCTGTTTTAAAATTGATTCAACAGCAGTTCTCAAGATTGATTCCGATTCGTTATAAACAGACATAATCACAGAAATCAACGGCATAATTAAATCCTTATCCAAGAAGACGGAATAATATCAGAAAAATCAAGACCTGAATTATCGTTTATCCATTTTGAAGGCGCAATAACTATTTTTTCTTGGTTCTGATTGAGCCATGCACCCCACCAGCTGAAAGAACTGTTCGGAATAATATTATGCTTGCAAAGACTCATCAACTGCATATCGCGGAACGAATTTCTGCCTTTGTTCCAGTTTATAAAATAATGCTCATTCTGAATCTCAAGATTCTGCTCACACCATTTTATATCATCAGAGAAAATATAGAACACAGGATTTTCCACATGCTTCAAAATATAATTAACAGCATTCCGGTAATAATCTGTTGTCACAATTCCGTCATATAAAGAATTACCGCAATAATCGCCTCTTCTTACATGAATGCTTACAGAATTAGTTTTTTGTATTTTATCAGCAATTTGAATGTTACTATCATCTGTGAATACCGGAAATGCAAAATCTTTAATAATCACATCGGAAATATCTTTAAAATATTTCTCGTTTTGAAAATAACCGCTGATTATGCAAAATCTCTTCATGTTTAAGAATTCAGAATCATATTTAGAATCAGGAAACTCAAGAAATTTAACAAAAGGGTTGCTGCTCAATAAATTCCGCAGAATTTTTGTCAAAGAAGAATTTTGAACTTCGTTTAACTGCTGGACTTTATCTTTGCCTGGCTTTTTTTTAAATTTAAATGGCAATGCTAAATTCTTACAGTAAGAAATACCAAAAATTTTCTTTAATTCATATCCATTATGAGAATTATTAAAAGAATACCAGGCTGTTGTTGTCCATAATTCTCTATGCCTGAAAGAGGAAGCTTTATAAAATGCATATTGGAACATCTGGTTTCCAAGGCCGCCGGAATAAATAAGAATTTTCATAATCTTCCCGTTAAAAACATTAGTCTTAATGCTATTTCTTCAAATAATGAAGATTTTCTAAACCGCTTAGGATAAAAGAAAAGCTTTATGTTTCTAAAATGCAGTGTTTTGTCTTTGGTAAGCAGGCGTACAAAATAACGTTTGTCTTCTGATATAAGTGCTTCGAATTTATCTCTGAATTCATAAAATTGCTGAGTAATCTTATTATTACGGTTTATAAAAAAACGCTTGAAACGCCATACAAACATCTTAAAAAATGAAACATTCAGCGGTGAAGTATTACTGTTATGTCTGCGGTATTTTGCCACAGGAGTATTATCCATTATCAGCTTTCCGCAAGCACCAGCTACCATAGCCGTAATATAATCATGTCCATCTACATTTAGAGGATTTACATTCTTCATCAAATTCAAAAGCGTTGCATTAAAAATGTAAGTCATTCCTGTAAGAAGGGACTGCGTGCAAAGGGTCTCAAATGAAGGTAAAGAACTGATAAAATCATTATGCTGCACAAAATGCATTTCTGAATCATATATATCGATATTTGCAAAATACAATAATGGAATTGAATCGTCTTCTTTACAAAGGGAATTTATCCCTCTTTCAATTTTATCAGCATTCCACACATCATCTTGGTCTGCAAACAAATAAAAATCTGCTTCAGGGGCATTATTAATAAGCCAGAAAAATGATCTTACAAAACCGACATTTTCCCCGCACTCAAGGCGGAGCTTTCCTTCCTGCTCATATTTCTTTAGAATCGCTACCGTTCCGTCTTTTGAACCGTCATCGCGCACAAAGAGAGTGCAGTTCTGCCAATAAGTCTGAAAAAAAATGGAAGCAAGCTGCTCCTCAAGATATTTTTCACCGTTGTAAGTTGAAAGCAGAATTACTACAGATTTATTCATCAAAACAGAATCCTTAAGAAATATCTTGAAATAAAAAATTTATAATTTTGCTGATTGAATATCGCTTTATAATATTTAATGAACAAAAAAGTAAATTTAATCAAGTTACAGTGTTTTCTTGCAAGCAGAATTTCCTCTGCCAAAAGAATACTATCAATATACTCTGTATTTTTGCATTTCAAAAAGTATTCGCAAACTGACAAGTTTCCGGCATGAGCTTTCTTTAGTTTTTTTGCATTTACAATTGCATCTAATATTTTTTTGAAAATTCTATTGGTGTTAGTAGTTATATTATTTCCATGCTGCCTGTAAAATAATGTGGAATCTTCCAGATAAGCAATACCATTGCCGTTTGCCGCATTTATGCCAAACCAATAATCATGAAAGCTGATAAATTCTGGTATTGGCATTATCTTCAACAGAAAATCGCGTCGAATAAGACTTGCCGCACCTTGCACAAAATTATTCCCAAAAAGAAAATAGAAGAAAAGCTTTGGTTTATCTTCTGGGACCGAAGTAAAATGACAAATAGTTTTCATGTCAGTATTCAATGAATTCAACTTTTCATCGACAAGCATAGAATTCGAACAGGCAATATCATGCTCTCCTATACAAGACAATAAAGCTTCCAGATGATTTTTTGTCCACACATCATCCTGATCAGAAAAAGCAACAAATTCGCCTGAACAAAAATGCAGAGCCTGTTCAAAATTCTTCTTGAAGCCGAGATTCGTTTCATTAAAGTGCAGCTTAACCCGATTATCTTTTTGCTCATATTCCTTAAGAATTGAATGCGTACCATCCGTTGAGCAGTCATCACAAATAACTAACTCAAAATCTGAATAAGTTTGAGCTAAAATTGAGTCGATTTGTTCTGCTAAATACATCTCACCATTAAAGGTGGTCATCGCTATGGAAACTTTAGGCATTTCCCCGTTCCTATAATTATGTTACGTTCAAATCCTGATTATAATCTATATTGTTTGATACATTACTGTAAATAGAATACGCTTGTTTAATAGCACATACAATGCTTTCAATATCATAATTCTGACAAAGCACCCCTTTCTTATAATTTGCTATTTTTTCACCCTGCGCACCTATTGGGAAACCTACCAACGGCAGATCAAGTGCAATTACTTCAGAAACCACATATGAGAAAGTCTCTGCACATACAGACGAAAACAACACAACAGTTATTTTGTTTTTTTCTAACAATCCTTTTAGTGTATTTATATTATATCTTCCCATATTGTGTATTCCGGCTTTTTTTATTGAAATATCCCCAAAAACATACAAATCCATTACGTTTGAAAGTTTTCGAATTATTTCAAGTCCCTTTATTTCGGAATAAATAGAACCTATAATACCAACTTTCATGGGGTAAATACATGAATATGTGATAGGTGTTAAGTTTTTTAAATAATCTAAAGAATGAGGAATTACTGTGATTTTTTTAGCATATTCGGGAATAAATTTTAAAAGAATATCTCTAGAAGAATTAGAAAATGTTCGTAATTCCTCAGCAACGTTCAATGTTTGCACCCAAGATTCTTTGTAATCTATAATTTCTTTTTTCAAACAATAGTGTGTACAGCAGTTATGATTGCTATAAAATAATGTATAATTGGGACAAATTGGATAAAAATCATGAAATAACACATTAAGTTTACATTTGTTTTTAAGCTTGAGATTGTTAATCAACTGTAGAATTTCAACTCTTTTTCGATATGATACCAATGAATTGATTGTTATTTCTGATATCTGAAACGTAAACAATATTTTTTTTAATCTAGGTAATGTATATAAATATTTCTTATTATTATATGTAATCAAATAGAAATCAAATAATAAAGGTATACTACAATTTGTAATTATCAAACATGGATCTATAGTTTTTTTTAACTGCTCTTTTAAATAACGATCTGTTCCTCCTCCCAAATTATGAGTAAAAATGATAGAGAGGGTATCAGACAATTTTATAATTTTTTTACTAGAAAAAAGTATAAAAAAAAGTTTAATTAGTAAATCTTTAATTAGATTCATATACATAGTAAAGTTCATAAACTAATTGCCCTTTCTACGAAATGTAATTTTAGCAATTTTATTAAGAAAAACCCGAAGAAGCCTTAAAATACCAAAATAGCCTGTTTCATAATCATTCAGGAGCTGATTAACAACAAATCTTTTTTAAACTCTAAAAATAAATTTTATTAACATCAAAGCATCCAAACATAATACTTTAATAAAATAATGGATAGGATCTATTAATTTGTGTTTCCGTTTTACCTTAATACTTTCTTTAATTGCTTTGTAAGATGATGAAATTCCATAAGTATTAAAATTTGTAAGTATACTTTCAATAAAGTAAAAACTTGCTCCTGCTTTATAAATTCGAAGAATGAAATCATAATCAGATGCATACTTTAAGTGTTCATCATAAAGATAATGTGAATAAAAACTCTTTGAAACAAAACAGGTTGGATGTGCAATCATGCTACTTTCAAGCATTTCAGTAGTTTGACCTATAACCATTTCGCATTTACCATTTTTATTAATATACCTCAACAAACCATAATAAACATCATAGTGAGATTCTTCAGCTTTTTCAGAGATTATTTTACAAGTATCCGGTTCATACCAGTCACCAGAATTCAATAGCGCAACATATTGTCCTGTCGCCTTTCTTATTCCCTTGTTCATGGCATTATAAATACCAGAATCCGGCTCGCTAATCCAATAAGAAACATTCTTGCCTGCTGGAGATTCTAAATAATCTTTTATTACTTCAACGCTAGTATCAGTAGATGCACCATCGATTATGATATGCTCAAAATTCCTGTATGTTTGAGCAGCAACACTATCAAGTGTCTTTTTGAGCCCATCTGCATTATTACGATTTATAGTTATAATTGAAAGAAACACATCTACTCCAAATCATTACGTGATGTTCGTTTTGAAAGAATTGATTCATATACTTCAATATGCTTTTGAACAATAATATTGTTATCAAAATCTTTTTCAGCTTTTTTCAAACAGTTTTCAGATAACTCTCTGTAATTAGATATACAATAATCGACCCCTGTTTTCAAGTCTTCAACATCATAAGGAGTTGCAAGATAACCATTTACCTTGTGCTCAATAATATCTTTTGTTCCGCCTACATTAAAAGCTGTAACTGGTACACCACAGCAAATTGATTCAAGGCATGTTGTCGGTAAATTTTCAATTAATGACGGACAAATAAAGCAGTCACAGGCATTATATAACTGCGCCATAATATATGGATTTGAAATAAAGCCTGATGAAAAAAAAGGAACAGTAATTTTCGAGGAAAAACTAGGCGAAACAGAACCGAATATTACCAGAAAATAATCATCCGGCAACGGCTGATTTTGAAGAAGCTGCAATAAGTAGTAACTACCTTTTATTCCTTTGGGATTATCAATATCATATGCCGCACCAAAACCAAGAACCTTTTTATCAGACGGGATATTCAGAAGTTTTCTGATTGTAAGCTTATCAAAAGGTTTAAAAACATTTTTTTGTACAATATTAGGAATTACAAAGCATTCTTTTTCTGAAAAAAGTTTGCTCTGTTTTAAACAATCTCGTTCCCATGTACTTGGAGAAATAAATACTATATCTTTTTTTTGAAGATATTTCTTTTTTTTATTCCATACATTACGGCATAAATCTATACCTTTTGAAGATTTAGGTTTGTTATATTTGTAATAACCCATCCTATATCTGTCGTCATTTTCTAAAACATTAGGATGATGTTCTGCACCACAAAACGGCCAACTATCATGCATTGTCCAGATAATTGGCTTTTTTATTTTCGCAATATCTTTTATTGAAATCATATCTGCATTAATCCAGTGCAGATGAATAATGTCAAAATCTGAATTGTTAATCCAGTTCACATCAATAAGTGTTTTGTTGTTCTTTGAATGTAAAATGCTATTTGTTGTCTTAAAAAAAAGACAAGGGAAATCAAAATTATATACTTTTATATAAGATAAGGCATATTGTATAGTATATACAACTCCATTCAGTAATTTGACAAAAAAATTCCTTTTTTTTAAAAGAGAAATTACAAAATGGAAATTGGTTTTCTTTTTAATAACACCAAGTTTTGCTTCTATGCCATTTTTATTCTGTGCTTCTACAAGATTCAAGGAGGCTATCGCTGATCCACCACCTGAATCTGTGTAATTCAGATGTAATACTTTCATAAATAATTATTTCCTAGATCACGATTTTTTATGTGCATACAAGCATCATAACTTATACATATAAGTTTAGATTTCTTCAAAAATGATTTTATATTCATATAATCTCCTAGAATGCTATTTTAAATCTTTTACAGAAAAATTCTGTGTAAACATAATGCGAGGCAATGAAAAAACATTTTTTTTACTGAATTTTGTACAGCCCCCCCCATAAGCGATGCATGAGCAAACAAAAGACAATTTTGAAAGCACTTTATATTCACGTTCTCCAACTTCTGTTGGAGAACCAAAAGGATAAGCAAAAACAAACGGCTCAATTTCTACATTTTCTTTCATCGCAGGGGTTCCGACAGCGTTTACCGCCCTGT
>CAMJMF010000078.1 GCA_946406925.1 uncultured Spirochaetales bacterium
TCAGCTTGCCAGAAAATGAAAAGTCATTCGGATTGGATTCATGTATGCAAAATCACGGACGAAAGCCAAAAAAGAATGTATCAGGCAAAACTGCATGCAGGTGAAGTTGAGGTAATGATTCTTGCGCAGGAAAATCCTAAAGCAGACCTTGTGATTTTGGATGATAATGCCGCAAAAAAAACTGCAAAATTCTTAGGGCTGAATGTTACAGGCTCGCTCGGAGTAATATTAAAAGCCAAGAAAATGGATATTCTAAAAGAAGTTACGCCTCTTATGAATCAACTGATTTCCAATGGATTTTATATAACAAAAGAAATTTATGATTTGGTAAAATCTGAAGCCGGAGAATAACAACAAAATGCCACAAAACAAAAATAGAAATACAGATATGAGCACAATTACTAGTAAAAAAACGTTGGCTTAAAGGATTCTCTTGTGGCACTCCCGAAATAATTGTAAAAATGTTGAATCTCTAAAAGATTTTTTCCCCTCCGTTTGTTCAAATAATTTTCTCCGCCTGTTAGCAAAATATTCTGCGTCGCACAGGATAATGAATTTCGGCGCTCAAGATAATATTCTGCGACGGTCAGCAGAATAAATTTGGACGCTCAAGAGAATGTTTTGCGACGGTCAATAAGAGTTGGACAAACGGAGATAGGGGGGTATTAAATTCCCAGAGTGAACTTGTATTTTATAATTTGCACGTGCAAATTATGTGATATAATAAAAAAATGACAATCGAAATAAAAAAAATTTTATTTGTCATTTGAATCTTTTGTTTAATACAGTACAAAAGGGAAAACTATATGCCTAGATATTATTACAGAAATTCAATTAAAGATTTTTTGAAAAGTTCTGAAAATGAAATTCTAGGGAATCTAGCTTTGGATAATTCATTTGATTTAAATTCTGAACAGAAAAATGCTTGGATTTCTGAAATTTCAATAATGAAAGATGTTCTAAGCACTTACTCTGAAGGCCAAATATTATTTGAATATTCGATTCCGCGCTTAGGGAAAAGAGTTGATGTTATAGTTTTATTGCATGGAATTATTTTTGTTTTAGAGTTTAAAGTTGGTGAAAATGGCTTTCCGCGAAATAATATTGAACAAGTTTGGGATTATGCCCTTGATTTAAAGAACTTCCATGAAGGTAGTCACAATAAAGTTATTGTTCCTATATTAGTTGCAACAGAAGCATTAGAAACTTCTTTGCAATTTTCTGCTTGTATATATAATGACAAAGTTTATGAACCAGTATGCACAAATGCAAAAGATTTGCGCACGTGCATTAAAAAGATTTTGGAAATAGAAAAGACTCAAGATACAGATATTTCAGAATGGGCTGATAGCCGTTATTCTCCGACGCCAACGATAATTCAGGCTGCGAGTGCTTTGTTCAATAATCATTCTGTAGCGGATATAACACGCACAGAGGCATCTTCAAAAAATTTAACAGTTACTTGTAATTATATTGCTGATATTATAGAGCAATCAAAGGGAAAAAGTGAAAAGGCCATTTGTTTTGTCACGGGAGTTCCAGGTGCAGGAAAAACTCTTGTTGGTTTGCAAGTTGCTATAGAACAGTTTGAAAAGAAAGATTTGGCTGTATATTTATCTGGTAATTTTCCGTTGGTAAGTGTGCTTACAGAAGCTCTTGCCCGTGATAAAAAGAAAAAGGAAGAAGAAAAAACTGGTGAAAAGTATCCGATTTCAACTGCAAGAAGAGATGTTCACTCTTTTATTCAAATTGTTCATCATTATAGAAATACCTTTTTGGAAAAAATTAGATTACCAATTATCAATGATGATATAGAGATTGATAAAACGAAAATTAAAAAAAATAAAGACGATGGATTTGCAGAAGTTGAGCATGTTGCAATTTTTGATGAAGCTCAACGAGCTTGGACAAAAGAACAATTATCGAAGTGGTTGAAACAAAAACGTAACATTGCAAATTTCCCATATTCTGAACCAGAATTTTTAATTTGGTCTTTAGACCAACGGCCAGATTGGGCTGTTATTATTTGTTTAGTTGGTGGTGGACAAGAAATAAATACCGGTGAAGCAGGAATTTCAGAATGGCTGCGTTCATTGAATGAGCGGTTCCCGGAGTGGAAAATCTATATTTCAAATCAGCTTACTGAAAAAGAATATGCAGAAGGTAATGTAAAACAAATACTGGCTCAAAATCAAAATGTTGTTGAGAATGATTCTCTTCATTTGTCTGTTTCCATGCGGTCATTTAGAGCTGAAAATCTATCGAGATTTGTTCATGAATTATTAGAATTAAATGTTTCTCGTTCAAGCGAAACATATAATTCGCTAAAAGATAATTATCCTATAGTTTTGACACGTTCGCTTGATAAGGCTAAGGCCTGGCTTAGAAAAAAAGCAAGAGGTTCTGAACGTTATGGTATGCTTGTTTCTTCACAAGCATATAGATTAAAACCATTGGCAATAGACGTGCGTTTTAAACCGGATACAGTTCACTGGTTTTTAGATGATGCAGACGATGTTCGTTCTTCATTGTTTCTGGAAGATGTTGCGACAGAATTTGATGTTCAAGGCTTGGAATTAGATTGGTCTTGTGTAATTTGGGACGGCGATTTTAGATACAATAAAAATGGATGGCAGAATTATTCTTTTAAAGGAAATAGCTGGCAAAGAATAAATGCCGAAGAAAGAAAATCATACCAACTTAATGCATATAGAGTTTTATTAACAAGAGCTCGACAAGGGATGATTATTGTAGTTCCAGAAGGTTCTGATTCTGATCATACAAGAAAGCATGAATTTTATGACACCACTTATTTGTATCTTAAAGAAATTGGATTAGAAGAAATTTAAAACATCTTTACAAGCAAGTTTATGATAACGTAAGTTTTTATTTCACAGGAGTCCATATGTCAGAAATCTTAAAAAACATGATCCGCTGTAAATCTTGCGGTGATATAATTGAAAGTACATCTACTCATGATTTCGTACAATGTTCTTGTGGTCGTGTGGCCGTTGATGGCGGACTTTATTATTTAAGGCGAACATTTACAGAAAGCCAGAATGACTACGAAGAACTTTCTGTATTTTCTAATAACTGATTTTCTGAATTGGTTAGGTAATGGTTGGTCAAAAAGTTCGGTAAAACAGGCTGCTTTGCCATAATAGTCAAATAAAATCATAAAACAGGAAAAATGTGATAAACCGCTTAAAAATAGCTGGAAAAATGTGATGAGCAGTGATAATGAGCTGCTTTTTGGGCCATATTGGTTACTCGCATGGCCGCATTTTTCTAAACAAAACTAAAATCAATCAGCTTGTTTCAGCTTGTTGCAAAATTGTGTTGGTGCTATTATGGCTTAAGAGGTTTTTATGATCGGGCTGCTTTCAAGAATTTTTATCAAGAACAGAACTTCTTATGACAATCCTGCTGTGCGCACCGCTTACGGAATGCTTTGCAGCATAGTCGGCATAATGCTGAACATCGTGCTTTTTGTTTTCAAGCTGCTTGCCGGAATTATTTCAAAATCTTTGGCTGTTACCGCCGACGCTTACAACAACCTTTCAGACGCGGCATCTTCGCTTATTTCGCTGCTCGGCTTCAAGCTTTCATCTAAGAAGCCCGATTCTGAACATCCATTCGGGCATGGGCGCATCGAGTACGTTACAGGCCTCATCGTTTCATTTTTGATTATTCTCATGGGCTTCGAGCTGCTTTCGTCTTCAATCGAATCAATCAAAAATCCGTCAGATATTCTGCACAGCAAGGTAGCGCTTATAATTATGGCCGGCGCAATTTGCGTAAAGCTTTATATGTACCTCTACAACCACGCAATCGCCAAGAAGATTTCTTCTGCCGCAATGGAAGCTACCGCAAAAGACAGCCTGTGCGACATGATTTCAACTTCTGTTGCTCTTGTTTCGGTTATAGTTGCGCCTTTCGTCAATTTTCCGCTTGATGCAATCACAGGCATGCTTGTCGCGCTGTTCATTCTGTATACCGGGCTTGATTCTGCCAAAGAAACGATTGACCCGCTTTTGGGGCTGCCGCCTTCAAAAGAGCTTGTGCAGGGCATAGAAGAAGAAGTGCTCAAGCATAAATACATCGTTGCAATCCATGATTTGCTTGTGCATGATTACGGCCCGGGGCGGCTCATGATTTCGCTTCATGCTGAAGTGCCGGGCAATCTTGACATTTTTATGCTGCATGAATCGATTGACGATGCAGAAGTGGCGCTTGCCAAAAAGTTCAACTGTGAGGCGATTATTCACCTTGACCCGATTGATACTGAAAATGAAAGGCTTGCGCTCTTGAAAAATGAAGCAAAAAATGCCGCTGCCGGAATTGATCCGGAAATTTCGATTCATGACGTGCGCATGGTTCCGGGCGTTTCGCACACAAATCTGATTTTTGATGCCGTAAGACCGCATTCTTGTAAATTTTCGCCTGAGCAGATTAAGAAAATGCTGCATGAAAGCATTCATTCAAAATATCCTGATGTTTATTGCGTCGTCACGGTTGATAATCCGTATGTTTAATGCTGAAAATTATGGAAAGGGCGGAGCTTTATGAAACCTTTATTTGTTGATACACGGCCTTTGGACGGGCGCGCAAGAACTGAATTGTGCCTTACTTCAGATATTCTGATGGAAAATGCCGCCGCCGCTCTTGAAGAGAGCGTAATGCGCTTTTTTGGCGCTTCTTGCTGTTGTTCTGAATCTGTGCGCGTGATGATTGTCTGCGGTTCAGGCGACAACGGCGCAGACGGGCTTGTGCTTGCAAGAAGGCTTAAAGGCAAGGCAATCGGCTCTGCTTTAATTGAGCCTTGCGTCTTGCAGTTTCTTCCGCCCAAAAGCGAAGGCTGCAAGCTTCAGTTTGACCGTGCCAAAAAAATCGGTGTAAAATTTATCGCTGATATTGCTGAAGCTGCTTCTGGCGCGGCCGTTATCGTAGACTGCCTTTTCGGTTCGGGGTTTCACGGCACTTTAGACGGAAAAACCCAAAAGCTTATTGAATCTTTGAACAGCTTGAGCGGCTACAAAATTGCCTGTGATGTGCCGAGTGCGCTTGATTGCGCCATAAAAGGCAGCGGCGTGCCGTTTGCCGCAGATGAAACTGTAACGATGGGTGCGGGTAAAATTCAGCTTTATCTTGACGGTGCAAAAGATTATACAGGAAAAATTTACACAGCTTCTCTCGGAATAAGTGACGCTGTTTTTGAAGGCGCTTTCAAACCTGATGCTTTTCTGCTTGAAAAGGCAAATTTGAAGCTGCCTTCGCGCAAAAAATTGAATGTGCATAAAGGCAGTTTCGGTCATGCTGCCGTTGTCTGCGGCACAAAGCCCGGCGCAGCAATTATAGCCGCTTCTGCCGCAATGCATTTCGGCGCAGGGCTTGTAACGCTTGTAAATGCTTCTGCTGCAAGCAGTTTCAGCCTGCCTTATGAGCTTATGCTTTCAGACAAAGTGCCCGAAACCGCTACAGCTTTAGCAATCGGCATGGGGCTTGGGCGCGAACAACAAAACTTTGCGCCATATCTTGAGCTGCTGAAAGACGGCGAAATGCCGGCCGTGATTGATGCGGACTTGTTTTATTGCAAGAGCTTACCGCAAATTCTTGAAGCGCGCAGCAAGAAATGCGCACAAGGCAATAAAGGCGCAGCTACAATCTTGACGCCGCACCCAAAAGAATTTGCAGAGCTGCTTAAGAATTGCGACCTTGCGGACGTTTCTGCCGCAGACATTCAGAAAGACCGGCTCGGCTATGCAAAGATGTTTTGTGAAGCTTATAAAAACATTGTGCTTGTGCTTAAAGGTGCAACGCCTATTATTTCAGTTTTTTCTGAAGATTCTGCTTTTGAAGCTTTTTTCAATCCGCACGGCAGCCCAGTATTGGCAAAGGGCGGTTCTGGTGACGTGCTTTCAGGGCTTTCGGCGGCGCTGCTTGCACAGGGGCTAAGCGCAAAAGACGCTGCAATTCAGGCATCGCTTGCTCACGCCCTCGCTTCAGCAAGGGCAGAACAGAAAGTCTCAAGTTATGCATTTACACCTTCCGAATTAATTGAAGAAATTTCATTGCTAGAAAAAGAATTTTGAAGGATAATAGAGCTATGGGTTCAATTAAAAGAAAGATTATATGGACTTTTATTTCGCTGATTTTTATTCTTGCACTTGCCTGTGCTTTGACCTACGGTTTTTATCTATTAAGAGACAAGCTTTCAAAACAAAAATATGAATCTCTTACAGTGCTTGCCGCGCAGGAAATCAAGCAGTGCGCCGAGATGGTGAGCATAAAATCTGTGTACACAGACATAATCACCGTAAAAAAGACAGGCGCGCTCGGCATGTCAAAAAGCTATTCGCTTATCAAATATTCAGGCACTATACGCGCCGGAATTGAGGACATAACAGCCGCGACTTTTGACATTTCTGAAGACAGAACGGCCATCAAACTTACGATTCCGCCTAGTGTTGTTCTCTCAAACGACATTACGAACCAGCAGATTTTTGACGAAAGCAACAACATGTTCTCGCTGATTACAACACAGGAAGTCTTTTCTGAAATAGACCTTGCCAGAAAAAAGCAGGAGCTTGAGCTTATAAAGACAGGCTTTCTTGATGAAGCCGATAACTACAATAAGCAGCTTCTGACGCGCATTTTTTCGGCGATGGGCTTTAAGTATATCGACATTGAAATTCAAAAGCGCGACACCTCTGCGCAGTCTGACTGGCTCAACAGCCTTAAAGACGGCACAAAGCAAGAAAGCGGCAAATCTGAAGAGCCTGCGCAAAAGCAAGAAGGGCTAGCGTTACCGGAAAAAATCCCCGGTTCGCAGCTGCTGCCGTCTACGCTGAATTAAGGCTTTCCGCTTTTGTGCAAAGCCTATCTGATTGTCATGCTGAACTTGTTAGCCTTCGGCGGCTTTCAGCACAGCATCTCGGGTTTGATTAAGCTATCGCGAAACGCAGATTCCGAAACAAGTTCGGAATGACACTTCAGCACAAACAATAGACTTTCTCTTTTTGCAAAAATCAAAAAAGATTCGCTAATCCTCTTGACTAATAATATTATAATCTATATAGTATGTTTCAGAAAATAATATTATAGGAGGATAAGACGGATTAAAACGGCTTAATTGTTTTCTAATAAAAATTATATTGATACAGTATGCTTAATTAAGTATATTCAACAAAACTAGATAATTTGGGGATTTAAATGGCAATAATTGAACTTAAGAACATATACAAGACATATCCGCTTGGAAGGCAGAAGGTTGAAGCTGTAAAGGATGTATCTTTTGAGATAAAGAAAGGCGAATTCGCTGCAATTTCTGGCCCGTCTGGTTCGGGCAAGTCTACGCTGCTTAATATGGTGGGCTTAATTGACCTGCCTACAAGCGGAAAGATAATTATTGACGGCATAGACATTTACGAGGGTTTTGACTTAAGCTCTACACAGCTTGAGTCTAACCGCCTGAACAATTACAACGAAAAGCGCAACAAAAAGATAAAGACAACAATTCCTTCTTCAATAGACAGAAGGATTACCGCTTTGCGCCGCTCTCACATCGGTTTTATCTTTCAGACATTCAATCTTATTCCGGTTTTGAACGTCTATGAAAATATTGAGTTTCCGCTTCTTTTAAAGTCTAAAAACAGCAAGCTCGCCTGTCCTGTTGATTCGTTCTCTAAAAAAGAAAAAGAAGACTGGATTCAGTTCTTAATGGAAAAAGTAGGGCTCTGTGACTGGAAGACACACAAACCTTCTGAGCTTTCTGGCGGTCAGCGTCAGCGCGTTGCAATTGCGCGTGCCCTTGTAACAAAAGCGCCTGTAATTCTTGCAGACGAGCCTACCGCAAACCTTGACTCAACAAACAGTGCGCAGATTCTTTCTCTTATGAAAGACTTGAACAATGACAAAGACTTGCAGACCACGTTCATCTTCTCTACACATGACTCGCGTATTGTAGAGATGTGCGACCATGTTGTTCATATTTTTGACGGCAAGGTCAGCAACGATGAGCACAAGTCTGGATCAAGTGTATATAAAACGGAGAGCCTTTAATGAAACAGATTTTTAGACTGGCAATCCGCAATCTTAAAGAACACAAGACTAAGACTATCATTATTTCGTGTTTTTTTATTTTTGGAGTTGCAATAGTAATTCTTGGAAACTCTTTTCTTGAGTCTGTAAACCGCGGTCTTGAAAAAGATTTCCGCGCTAATTATACAGGCGATATTGTAGTAGGAACAATTTCAAATAAAGGCGAGATAAACGACCTTTTTGGCGTAAATACCACGAATTTCACCGGCGACATTCCGCAGCTGCCTGCTATTGTGGATCTTGAAAAGGTTGAGGAAATCCTCAACGGTTTTGACGCTTTTGAAAAAAAGACAAAGCTTATCTCTGCGCAGGTTATGCTTGCAAAGAGCGGCGATGAAATTGATTTGTCTGCCTGGGTTGAAAAAGACGACATCGGTTTTGACGACATGCCTATAGCAATGCTTTTAGCCGGTGAAGACAAGACTTATTGGGATACTTTTCCCGGCATTCATTTTGTGGAAGGCGGGCTGCCTGCACCGAATTCAACAGAAATTATTGTAGACACACGCCTTAAAAAAGCTTTTGAATCTCTTTATGACCTGCCGCTCAATGTTGGCGATAAAGTGCTTGTTCTTGGTGCAAACACAAACGGCATTGTGCGCGAGGCTGTAGTTTCGGGCTTTTTTAAGCCGTCAAACGAAAACTCGGCAATGTTTCAGGCTGTTTACAGCAATCCGTCTTTTGCAAGAACATTTGCAGACCTTACATACGGCTCTTCTTTCAGCCAGGAACTGCCGGAAAATGTTGACCTTTCGCTTTCAGAACTGAGCGAGGACGAGCTTTTTGGTGATGCTGATGATGCTTTCTTTGATGATGCAGACGGCGACGCTTTTCTTGCAGATGCTGAAATTGATTTCAGCTCAATTCTTGGTGACACATCTCTGCGTGACGAGCTTAACAAGACAGACGACGGCGCATGGCACTTTATAATAACAAAGCTTAAACACCCGTCTCAGACAGAAAAGCTTATTGAAGAGCTCAACGCAAGCTTTAAAGAGCAGGGCCTGAATGTTGAGGCAATGAACTGGAAAAGAGCGGCTTATTCTTATTCACAGTCTGTTGAAGGCATTGCGATTATCTTTAATCTGCTAATAATCATTCTTGCAGTGGTTGTCTTTATTATTGTAATGAACACAATGACGGTAAGCATTATTGAGCGCACAAGCGAGATAGGCACAATGCGCGCCATTGGTGCTAAAAAAAGCTTTGTGCGTATGCTTTTCTTTACAGAGAGCGGCTTTCTTACAATTATTTCATCGGTTATCGGAATCATTCTTGCCTTTATCATTATGGGCATATTCAATTCATGCAGCATTACGATAAGCAACAGCATTGCAAAGATGATTCTTGGCGGCGGATTACTGCATTTCAGCCCGACTGTGAAAATTGTTGTGCTTACTATGGTTATTGCATTTGCCGGAAGCATTATCAGCAATCTTTATCCGGTAAGTTCGGCTTTAAGAATTACACCTCTTAAGGCTTTAAGCAGGGAATAGACGATATGAAAAATAAAAATATGAAAGTTTCTGAAAGCTCTTTCAGATTTACTGTAAGCCTGGCTTTAAAGAACCTTACAAGACAAAAACGCAGAAACGCAATTCTTGCGATTGCAATTGCTTTCGGTTTTCTGGTTGTTACAACTGTTGACGGTCTTGTTACAGGCATGGTAAAAAACCTTGAAAATCAGGTAACGCAGATGTTCGGCGGAACTGTGCTTATTCAGGGAATTGAGATTATTCCTGCTGCAGACGAGAACAAGAATCCGTCTTTTGCGGCTGTTGTGCGTGACGCAGATTATATCCGCAATCTTGTAAAGAACAACGTAAAAGATTATGAGTCTTTTTCGTGCTACTCATTTACAAACGGTCAGCTGATTTTTGAAGGCAAAAAATCAATCTCTACAATGTACGGAAGAGATTTGACAGAAAAAGCTTTTGTAGAAAATCTTCAGTTTGCTTCAGGCGGTGCTGAGAATTTCGGCATGTACAATCCGCTTATAATCAGCGAAAAAACCGCTGAAGCCATGAACATTCAGGTTGGCGACAGCATAACATTTTCTTGTCAAACAATTTATGGGCAGAACAATGTTGATGATTTTACTGTAGCCGGAATTATCAAATCAAACAGCTTTTTAAGCTCAATGCAGACTTATACAGACATTAATGTTCTTAACAAGCTGATCGGCATTCCAGAAGCCAGCTTCTCAACTTTTACGATTAATCTTAAGAACAAGAATAAGCAGACTAAAGTCGCCAACAAAGTTGAGGCACTTATCCGCAGAGACGGTGTTCAGGTAACAAGCCGCGTTGAGGCAATGAAGACAAACCCGACAAATGTAGGCAAGGGCATTGAAAAGCAGATTGACCCTAAAAAGAACACATGGGACGGCACAAAATATGCTGTTGAGACTTTGTATGACGAAGTGCCTGCAATTAAGACTGTGCTTTCAATCGTGCATACTGTAACAACAATTATTCTGCTGGTTATTCTGTTTATTGTTATGGTCGGTGTTTCAAATACCTACAGAATGGTGCTTTACGAGAGAATCCGCGAGATAGGCACAATGCGCTCTTTAGGCATGGATAGAAAGCGCACAAGAAGCGTGTTTACGGCAGAAGCTGTTATTCTGTGTCTTATAGGCGCAGTTTCCGGCTTCGTTCTGTCAATCATCACTATGGCGGTTGTTCATTTGATTCCGGTTTCAATAGACAGTCTGTCTTTCTTTTTGAATAACGGACACTTTACATTCTCATTATCTGTTGGAACTATTGTAACCCAATACATTCTGCTTGTTTTATTTACGATTGTCGCTGTAAGCGGAAGTGCTAAAAAGGCGGCCAGACTGAATCCTGCGGAAGCATTGAGGTCTATAAAATAGAAATTTTCAGTTAAAGGAGACTGCAATGAAAAGATTTATTTGTGTTTGTTTTAGTTTGTTTTTGGTTGTAGGACTTTTTGCGCAAGTTTCAAAAGAAGATTCTGACAAGGCTTTTTCTTTGATGGAAGCCAGTGACGATATTCTTGCTTATCACGGTGATTATTCGGCAACAATTTCTCTTGTAATTGAAAAGCCGGGCAAACCTAAAGAAAATCTTCAGTACAAGATTTTGGAACGCACTGACAAAGATTTGATGACAATCGTGCAGCTCTTTCCAGAAGCTGATAAGGGCAAGGGCTATCTCCGCGAAGGTGACAATATCTGGTCTTATGACCCGATAAGCCGCAAATTCACACATACTTCTATAAAAGAAGCGCTCGGCGATTCAGACGTTAAGATTGACGACGTAAACCGTTCTGATGACCATTGGCGCGAGAATTATAAGGTTACTGAATTTACAGAAGGAACTCTCGGTAAGTACGAAGTTAATATAATTACGCTTGAAGCAACTACAAATACGCCTTCTTACGTAAAATCAAAATACTATATCCGCAAAGATATTCCGCTTATCTTGAAACAGGAAGATTTTTCCGGCTCCGGCAGACTTATGCGCACAATTCTTGTGCCAAAGTACACAAAAGTACCTGCAGGCTATGTTTCAACACAGGCACTTATCAGAGATGAACTGAATAAAGGTGAACAGACTCAGCAGGTTATAAGCGATTTGACTTTTGCGCCTATTCCTGACAAGGTTTTTACAAAAGCATATTTGGAACAATTAAATTAATAGATGAGATTATTTGTAAACAAAAAGACATTCTCAATTGTACTGCTTCTTTGTGCTGCGTTTTCTTTGTTTGCACAGGACAGCGATGATTCGTTCTTTATGGACGATAACGTGCTGTTCTCAGGCGATGACGCGTTTTTTTCTGATGATGACATGTTTTCTGGCGAAGACGACATGTTCTCAGATTCTATGATAGAAGAAGGTAACGCCATTGAAAGCGAAACACCGCTGTCTTTTGACATAAGCAATATTTATGCCGAGAAGGTGTTCCGCTTCGGCTGTTCGCTTTCGTTTACGCTTGACGGAACCTTTCTCTGGTATGACCCGCTTAAAGACGGAAACAGAAACCCTGAGTTTGTAAAAGACGGTTTCAAAGACTTTACCTT
>CAMJMF010000079.1 GCA_946406925.1 uncultured Spirochaetales bacterium
GCATTCTTGGCAGAGACTTTGAGTTTATGGCGGCGCAGATTCAGCGTTTTAAAGAGCATGGCTTCAGTGTCTGGATGGATGATTTTGGAAGCGGCTACTCTTCTCTTAACGTCCTGCAGCTTATATCCTTTGATTTAATCAAATTTGACATGAGCTTTATGCGCCAGCTTGATAAGGGCAAAAACGGAAAGATTATTCTTACAGAAATGATGCGAATGGCGGCTTCTCTTGGCGTAGACACTGTATGCGAAGGCGTTGAAACCGAAGAACAAGTCACATTCCTCAAAGAAATAGGCTGCTCTAAGCTTCAAGGCTATTATTATCAGAAGCCTATTCCAGTTGAGTCAATTCTTGAAAAATACAAGGCTAAGAAAGAGATCGGCTTTGAAAATCCTGCCGAATCGCAGTACAACGAAATGATCGGACGGGTAAACCTGCATGACCTTTCTGTGCTTACCCAGAATGAAAAAGGCTTAAGCAATTTCTTTAATACATTTCCAATGGCTATTCTTGAAATTGACGATACTACCGTACGTTATGCCAGAACAAATCAGCCTTACCGCGATTTTATGCAGAATCACTTTTCAATCGTGATTCCCAATGAAACTCTTCCGGTTGAACCTTTATTAGAGACCGACGGTGCTTCGTTCTACAAAATCATAAAGCAGGCTGCAAAAGAGAACAAACGGATTTTCAGCGATGAAAAGCTTCCAGACGGTTCAAGGGCATATTATTATGCGCGGAAACTTTCTGATAATCAGGTCAATAAGAAAACTGCTGTTGTTGTGGCTGTTCTTTCTATTACAGATGTAGTTCAGGGTGAAACTTACGCTGATATTGCAAGAGCACTTTCAAGAGACTATTTCAGCCTCTATTATGTAAATCTTGAGACAGAAGAATTTATTGAATATACCTCGAACACTGACAACGAGGAGCTTTCAACAGAACGGCATGGAGCAAACTTCTTTGCACAGAGCCGCAGAGATGCAATTACTCATATTTATGAAGAAGATAGAGATGATTTCATAAGAAACTTCTCAAAAGAGAATATCATCATGTCTATTGACAGGCATGGCACGTTCCTGCATACATACAGACTTATACAAAACGGCGTGCCGGTTTATGTGAACATGAAAGCCATGCCTATGCAGAAAAACAAAAAGCACATCGTTATCGGTGTAAGCAATGTTGATGTGCAGATGAAGCAGAAGGTGCAGCTTGAGCGGGCACAGCAGGAACAGCTTGTCTATTCAAGGCTTATGGCACTTTCCGGCGACTATATCTGCATCTACATAGTCAATCCGAAAGACCACAGCTTTATTGAGTACCGCGCTTCTTCTGAATTTAAGACTATCGGCATTGAGGATAAGGGCGCAGATTATTTTGCCATTTCTCAAGTTAATGCAGACTGGGCTATTGCAGAAGAAGACCGCGACGTGTTCAAGAAACGCCACACAAAAGAGAATATTTTGAGAACAATTGAAAAAGACGGCTGCTTTACAAGCCGCCACCACATTCTGATAAACGGTGAACCGCTTATGGTTCTTGAACGCGGCGTGCTCATAAACGAAAACGGCGAAGACAAGCTAATCTTCGGCACAAGAAGACCATAACGGATGCGCATACACATCATTTGACAATTTCTCAGTTTAATGCTAATAGTATCGAAAAATTTTATAGCGAGAGAAAGCATGAAAAAAAGTTGTCTTTTTATAATTCTTATAATTCTATTAGCATCATGCAAATCAACAGACAAGAGCCCTTCTGTTTCAGAATATGAAAACGACTTCAGGCAGAGAGAAGTTCCTTACGAAAACTGCTTTGCTATTCTTCCTTTTACATTGAATTATACAAAATCAGGTTCCTGCCCAATAATAAAAATCAACAACTCATTTCTTCTGCTTGATACCGGTGCAAATTATTCTTGTGTCGGCGAAAAGGCTCTGCAGAATTTGTTTTATGACAATTATGAAAATGTGATGAAACAAAAAAATCTTATAACAACAGATGGAAATTTCAATATTTTTAATCAGTCTATAGGATATTGGACAATACCTTCTTATGATGGCGGTTATCAGAATATTCCTTTTTATTTTTCAAATTATAATTTTAGTGCATTTGACGGAATAATCGGCGAGGACTGCTTCAAAAAATTTTCTAATATCATAATTGATTTTAAAAACAAAGTTATAGTCTTTGACGGTGAAACAATTATGGGTGAAGAGATTCCCATGTTAATTGATGAGGAAGGCTTATGCTTTATTGAGTTTTCATGCAACGGAAATAAAGAAATTGGCTTGATTGATACAGGCTCAGATGCTTTTATACTGCGTTCTTCATTTTTTGAAAAAGCCTGTGAATATAATCATAATACAATTGAAAAAATTGAAGAACTAAAAAAGCGCGAGGTAAAAATAACAGAGCCGATGAATTATGTGTTTCAAGATGTAAGCATCGGAAAAATGAAATACAAGAAGCTGTCAGCAAAACTTGCATCAGATTCTCGGATTCAAATGGCAGACGAAGCCAGAGGCAGACTGACAGAGTATTCTACATTAGGCTTTCCTTTCTTTGAAAATAAAATAATTCAGTTAGATTACAAAAATAAGGTCTTCAGAATTCAAAAGTAAGACAGAACAGGCTGAATCAACAAATTCAAAGCATCAGTTAATCATCTTGTAATCCATAACTCTTGTACAATTATCCATTCTATATTTTATTCCTAATTCATTTGTTTTTTGATAAAACTGGTCTATTTGTTTTTCATTAAAATATATAAGCTCATTGCTTTTAATATTATAAATATAATAGTAGTAATATCCAGAACCATATATGTAATCTTTTTCACATCGCCATTCATAAATGTTTTCCAAAATTTTACCAGTTTTCTTTGATTTTAACATATGATTTTTAGAGAAAAGCTTTTGCTGAATATAATATCCGTCTGTAATTTTAACTCTCAGACAAATAAAATCTTTAAAATAAAAAAATAAAGCCAAAAAAACTATTAAAAAGGAAAAACAAATAAATAACCGCTTCTTCATAATTTAATAATCTCCTATAAACTCATGCAAGATTCCCGCGTCACGCACAAGCTCTGCCGGTTTTGCACATCATTTGATTGCTTCGGCACTTCGTGCCTCGCAAAGACGCGCCGCTGTACATAGACTGATGGGAGCGATGATACAGACTGCCGGTTTTGCGAAGTCAAAAGCGGCACTTTTCGCCGAATAGACTTTATTTGTAGATTAGGCTGTTGCGAAAAGAAAGTTGTGCATCATCGGGCCGGAACCTTTGCCCAGGTTGAGCATGGCGGCGAGTGCCTGCGAGATATAGTCTTTGGCGTTTTTCACGCTCTGTTCAAGAGTGCAGCCCTTCGCAAGGTTTGCAGCAATTGCGCTTGAAAGCGTGCAGCCAGTGCCGTGCGTGTTCGGGTTGTCAATTCTTTTGCCGTTAAACCACATGGTGTTTCCGTCTTTTTCAAACAGAAAGTCGTTCGCGTCGTTTGTGTTGTGCCCGCCCTTCAAAAGCACGCTGCAACCAAATTTTTGGGCTATTGCTTTTGCTGCTTTTTCCATATCGGCGGCAGTCTTAACCGGCATTTCTGCAAGAATTTCAGCTTCAGGAATATTCGGTGTAACCAAAGCGGCAAGCGGCAGCAGCTTTTCTTTGAGCAGCTCCACAGCCTTGTCTGCAATAAGCTTTGCGCCGCTTGTTGCAACCATAACCGGGTCAACCACAATGTTCGCCGCCTTATAATGCACCAGCCGCGCCGCAATCACGTCAATCAGCTCTGCCGAAGACACCATGCCGATTTTTACTGCGTCCGGGCGTATGTCGTCAAAAACGCTGTTAATCTGCAAAGCAAGAAATTCCGGCGTCACTTCAAATATGCCCTGAACACCGGTTGTGTTCTGCGCGGTTAAAGCTGTAATTGCGCTCATTGCGTAAACGCCGTTGCAGGTCATAGTCTTTATGTCTGCCTGAATGCCTGCACCGCCGGAAGAATCGCTGCCGGCAATGGTTAATGCTGTTTTCATTTTGCTCTCCTTAAGCTTTTGCAAGAACTTTTTCAAATTCCATTAGATTCTGCACATAGCAGTCTGCAATTTCTTTTATTTTTCGGGCTTCGTGCTGATAAGCGGCTTCTTCTACCGCGCAGACATGAAAGCCCACTTTTTTGGCTGTTTTCAGTGCAAACAAAGCATCTTCAAAAACCCACACATTGTCTTTTGAAAGTTCCATTTTTGCCAGAGCCTTCTCGTAAACTTCGGCGCTTTCGTCTTTTCCCTGCGTGCAGTCATTGCACGATTCAATGCATACAAACTCAACAGGCAGCAGGCGCTTAAGTGCCGCTTCTGCAAGGTGCGCCGGCGAAGAAGTTGCAACCGCAAGTTTTACATGCTTTTCAGCCAGCAGAGCCGCAAATTCTTTTACGCCCGGTTTAAGCTGAACTTCTTCTTTATAGAATTTTTCAATTGTCTGATTTATTCCGTCTATAACCTGACTTACGCTAAGCTTAAGCTTGAATTTTTCAATAAAAAATGCCGCGCTTTCTTTAAGAGAAAATGAATCAATCTGTCTGGCTAAATCTTTATCAGCTTTTATGCCGATAGTTTTCAGATATTTTTCAGGCACAATGTCCCAGAAACCAAGAGAATCAAGCAGCGTGCCGTCCAAATCAAAAATAACCCCGAGAATCATATTGAGCCTGATTCTATCATACTATATACAGAATGAACAGGCTCACAAACAATTTGCAATAAAACAATTTTTGAAAATTTTACTAAATAAAAAAATTGAGAAATCAACAAAACAATGTTAGAATAATACCATTGTTTGTGAGCTGTTCTTAATGAGCACCGTATATCATTTTTAAGGATCAACGAGAGTTTATATGGATTTTCAGAAATTTGTAGACGGTTTCAAAACTATGACTTGTGTTATCTCCGTAGAAATACTTGATGACGGATCATACGGAGCTATAAGAATCGTAACAGGAAACAAACCATATATTGATTCTATCGAACAGGTAAATCCTGACGCGCCGGAAATGCTCACAACAAAATTTATTCCAAACAAGGAATATCAGTATTATCTTCCGAAAGACTTGAATTTTGAAGATTTCTGCTACCGCTGCGCAGTTAAAAAAGAACCGCTGCACACATACATTCACCCTGACCGCTTTGATTTCTGGTTCAACATATTTATGCTACCTATTGAGGCAGGCGACGAGCATATCGGCTACTGCACCTACTCGCAGGAGCTTTCTAAAGCGCCTGACACCGAAAAAATGTCTAACCTCTCATACGAGGCTGCGTCCGCTGTTCTTAATGCCTGCATTAAGCTGCGCGGTACAGACAATTTTGAAAAATCTATGGGCGATGTTCTTAAAGATATACGCGAAGTCTGCGATGCAGTTTACGGCGGCATTCTTATGATAGACTTTTTTACAAGCAAATATTCCATTTTGTGCGAGGCGCAGAAAGACCCGAATGATGCTTCTATGCGTAAAGAGAACTGGCTGACTGACGACTTTTACAAAATTGTAGATACTTGGGAAAACTGCATCGCCGGAAGCAACTGTCTTATTATAAAAAATGAACATGACATGGAATTCCTGCGCGAGCGCAGTCCGCTGTGGTACGAGTCGTTAAAAATAGCAAAAATCGAGAGCCTTCTGCTTTTTCCTTTGAGAAACGGCTGTGAACTTTTGGGCTATCTCTGGTTCTCGAATTTTGACACAAAGAATGCTGTCAAACTGAAAGAAACTTTTGAGCTTGTATCATATTTCCTTGCTTCAGAAATTTCGAACTATCAGCTTTTTGACAGATTCCGCATTATAAGCACCATCGATATGCTGACCGGCGTCTTTAACCGCAACGAAATGAACGAGCGCGTTACACAGCTTAGTCTGGACATTAACCCGAACAGAAAAAACATCGGGGTAATCTTTGCGGATTTGAATGGTCTTAAAAAGATAAACGACGACCACGGCCACTCCGCCGGTGACGTGCTGCTTAAAGACGCTGCAAAACTTCTTAAAGAAGTATTTCCTAAAGATGAGATTTTCCGCGCGGGCGGTGACGAATTCATGGTGCTTGCGCGCGACACAACAGAAGAAATTCTTAATGAAAAAGCTGCTGAACTGAAAGAGAAAATGGAAACCACAGAATGTGTGCGCTTTGCCATCGGTACCTGCTTTGACAAAGACTGCAACAATATTCATCTTGCCATGAAACTTGCGGACGGCAGAATGTATGAGGACAAAAAGCTTTTCTATGAAAAGCACCCCGAATTGCGCCGTTCATCTGAAAGAACTATTAGATAGCTTCAAGCAAAAAAAATTATAGATTATCGGGGCGCGCCTGATAATGACCTTTTGAAGCACAAAAAAAGCCGGCTCTGAAAAACAGAACCGGCTTTTCTGCATTTATCATGCATTATTCTGCATTAAAAAGAAGAAATTGCTTTGTAGCCGTTAGCTTCAAGCACTTTAAGACCTGCATCAGGGTTTTCAACTTTGAAAATGATTACTGTGCTGTCTTCGGTCATTTCAAAAGAAGCATAAAGATATTCAATATTTATGCTGTTTTTCTGAAAAAGAACCATTACATCGTGAAGGCTTCCAACTTGATCAGGAATTTTAACAGCAAGCACGTCTGTTGTTCTTGTTGTAAAATTTGCTTTCTTAAGAACTTCAAGAGTTCTTTCAGAATCACTTGTAATCAGGCGCAGAATACCGAAATCAGCTGTATCTGCAATTGAAATGGCACGCAGATTAACACCTGCTTCTTTCAATACGCGGGTAACTTCAGCAATGCGGCCTGTTGAGTTTTCCAAAAAAATTGATATTTGCTTCATTTTCATAGCACACCTCTCTATTTTTAAGACTAAAGTTTGCGGTTGTCTATAACACGCTTAGACTTGCCGGTAAAACGTTCGATTGTTTTTGGCTCAACCAGTTTTATCTTCAAGTGAATTCCAAGCTTGCTCTTCATTACAGCGTCAATATTAGCGCGCAGTGCCTCAAGGTTCTTGGTTTCATCGCTGAAAGCTTCTGCGCTTACTTCAACCTGAAGCTCAGCTTCATCAAGATGAGTGTTCGGGTTGCGGTTAAGTGTAATAAGGTAGTTAGGCTCTACACCTTTTATGCCTACAAGAGCATTTTCAACCTGACTTGGGAATACGTTAACGCCGCGGATAATCATCATGTCGTCTGTTCTGCCGAAGAGGCGGTGGATTCTGCGTGTTGTTCTTCCGCAGCCACATTCTTCGTCCATAATGAAGGTGATGTCTCTTGTGCGGTAGCGGATAAGCGGAGTGCCCTGCTTTGTAAGTGTTGTAAATACAAGCTCGCCTTTTTCACCGTCCGGGAGAGGCTCGCCTGTTTCAGGGTTGATAATCTCAGGGTAGAACAAATCTTCATTTACGTGCATACCGTTCTGGGCTTCGCACTCACATGCAACGCCAGGGCCGGTAATTTCTGTAAGACCGTAAATGTCATAAGCCTTAATGCCCCACTCTTCTTCGATCTTTATTCGCATTCCCTCTGACCAAGGCTCTGCACCGAAAATACCGGCGCGTACAGGAAGTGCTTTTAAGTCAATGCCAAGTTCTTTTGCACGTTCAGCCATATAAAGCGCATAAGACGGTGTGCATGTAAAAACTGAAGACTTAAAATCGCGGAGCATTGCCAGCTGCTTTTCTGTATTTCCTGAAGAAATAGGAACAATTGTTGCACCGAGCTTGCGTGTTCCGTGGTGAACGCCCATACCGCCTGTAAAAAGGCCGTAACCGTATGCATTCTGAATCGTATCATTTTTGCATGCGCCTGCACCGGCAAGAGAGCGTGCCATGGCTTCTGCCCAGTCATTCAAGTCACTGTCTGTGTAGGCGTCTACAACAGGTGTACCTGTCGTGCCTGATGACATATGAACTTCAACAATTTCAGATTGAGGAACTGCAAGCAGTCCGTAAGGGTAAGTTTCGCGCAAATCACTTTTTGTAGTAAATGGAAGTTTTGCAATATCAGCAATACAAGTAATATCGGAAGGCTTAACACCGGCGGCGTCAAACTTCTGCCTGTAAAAAGGAACAGCATTATATACATGCTCTACAAGGTTTTTCAGCCGTGCAAATTGCAGTCTTTTTCGTGCTGCTCTGTCCATACATTCTAATTCTGGATTCCAAATCATAATGTGATTATACTATACTTTTTTGCATTTTCATACAATAAAAAAAGCGAAGCCCGTTGTGTACGGACTCCGCTTTTTTTCAGCCGGAAGTTTTGAAATTACTTAAGCTTAGCAAGCACTTTTTCGGCAAAGAATGAATCGAAATTCTCACGGGTAATGCCTGTAACAATTTCATCATCAATCTTCATGTTGACACCGCCTGATGCACACTGCCCAAGGCAGATAGAACCAGACAGAGTAACTTTGTCTTCAAGCTTATTTGCGTTAATATTTTCTCTAAGCAGTTCAATAATAGCTTTTGCACCTTTTACGTGACAAGAACTTCCCATACATACTGCAATTGTCATTGTTGTTCCTCCAGAGTTCCCCTGCTTTAGAAAGGCTTTTTTGTAATTTCTTTGTTGCCGAAGGTGTACACTGGCAGCAATTTTGGAGAAACAGCGTCACCAGAGATTTTTGCAGAGGCGCGTTCTTTTTCAAAGTCTTTTACATGCTGCAAGCTCAATTTTGCAGGCATCTTAATGTCTTTGAAAAGCTTTCCGGCTTCAATTCCGGCTTCGCGGCCGAATACAACAACATCAAGCAGACTGTTTCCCATAAGGCGGTTTGTTCCATGAACGCCGCCAGATGCCTCACCTGCAACAAGCAGATTGCCTACGTTTGTGTGGCATGTCTTGTCGATTTCTACACCGCCGTTCTGATAGTGCAGTGTCGGATAAACAAGAATCGGGTCTTTTCTGATGTCGATGCCGTATTTTCCGAACATACGGAGCATTGCAGGAATGCGCTTTTCGATTGTGCCTTCACCGTTGATTTTTTCAATCATCGGGGTATCAAGCCATACGCCTTCAGAAATGTCTGTTTTAATGCCGTTGCCGAGGCGGCACTGTTTAATGATGCCGGAAGCGTTTACGTCGCGTGTTTCAAGCGGGTGAATATAAACTTCGCCCTTTGAATTGACAAGCTTTGCACCAAGCGAGCGCACTTTTTCTGTAACAAGCGCACCGAGAATCTGCACAGGGTAAGCCGCACCAGTCGGGTGATACTGCAATGAATCCTGATACAAGAGCTTTGCGCCGGCGCGGTAAGCAAGCACAAGACCGTCAGCTGTTGCACCGTAGTGGTTAGATGTAGGGAAGCCCTGATAATGCATACGGCCTGCGCCGCCAGTTGCAATAACTACAACCTTAGCTTTTGCAATCAGAATTTCCTTTGTTTCCATATTCATAAGGACGGCACCGCATGCATTGCCTTTGTCGTCTTTGATAATCTCAACAGCAGAAGTAAAATCTACAACAGTGATTTTGTCAGCGCGGTTGAAGGTTTCATCGCGCAATGTACGCATAATCTCTGCACCAGAATAGTCTTTGCAGGCATGCATTCTCTTGCGGCTTGTTCCGCCGCCATGTGTTGTAACCATTGTGCCGTCCGGCATTTTGTCGAATTCAACACCAAGGTCGTTGAGCCATTTAATAACAGAAGGAGCTTTGTTTACCAGCGTATAGACAAGCTCAGGTTTTCCGTCAAAGTGACCGCCGCCGAATGCATCAAGATAATGCTGTGCAGGCGAATCGTTCGGCTTGTCAGCAGCCTGAATGCCGCCTTCTGCCATCATTGTGTTTGCATCGCCAACGCGGAGTTTTGTTACGAGCAGAACTTTTGCGTCGGCTTCAGAAGCCATGATTGCTGCAGAAGTGCCTGCACCGCCGCCACCGATTACAAGGACGTCAGCTTCATAATCAACTTTTGAAAGGTCAACGTCCTCAGGCTCAATGCGCGGTTTTGCCTGAAGCATTTCTGCAAGCTCAATCGGAGCTTTTTCGCCCTTATTCGGGCCAATCTTTAGTTCTGCAAACTGGCTTGCAATGCGGTCCGGATGATATTTTGCAAGGATTTCGTCTTTTTCATCAGCAGTAAGGCGCGCATGCTCAAATTTGATGTTTTCTTCACGCTTTGCAGCAACAATCTTTGCTGACTCAATCATCTCATCAGTGTAGCTGTTTGCTACATCAGCAATATATTTATCGCTCATCATACGCTCCTTATTTCTCAATCTCGCGGGTGTTATACAGATTCTTGATCTGTTCTTTGTCGCCTGTAGACATTTCTACGAACTTCTTGATTGCTTCTTCGCATTTGCCTGCATCAATTTCAGCAACGCGGTCAAGCAGATGCTGTGTTTCAGGCTGAATGTACTTGCCGTTAAGACGGCGTGCAAGCTCTGCAACCTGAGGGTGGCTGATTCCGGCTGGGCAGCGTGAACTGCACACACCGCACATTACGCAGTCAAAAGACTCGTCCGCGCATTTTGCGTACTCGCCGCGCTGTGCATAAGCGATATACTGCATTACGTTCAAGCCCTGTGTACAAGACTTTGTACATGCGTTGCAGCCGATACAGCTGTAAATCTCAGGGTAAAGCTGCATCATAATCTGCTCGGTAGGTTTAACCTTGTTTATGTCATAAACCTGCTTTTCAAGCGGAAAGAAAGGCAGTGTAGCAACATACATGTTGTCTTCTACCTTTGTCTGGCAGGCAAGGCAAGTCTTAAGCTCACGCTCGCCCTTGATGCGGTAAATTGTTGCACAAGCACCGCAGAAGCCGTTACGGCAGCCGCAGCCACGTACAAGCTGATAACCTGCATATTCCATGGCGTTCATAATCGTCAAATCAGCAGGAACTTCGTATTTTTTTCCAAAAAGGAAGACGCTAACCATCTTTTCCATTACAAATCTCCTATAAAAATATGAAACATTCCGTATGGATTAATATTCGTTCGGAAGTTCATCGAGCTGGTCAAATCTGAAAACAGGACCGTCTTTGCAAACATATTTGTTACCAATGTTGCAGCGGCCGCATTTACCGATTCCGCACTTCATACGAAGTTCCATTGTTGTATAAACCTGATTTTCCTTGAAACCAAGTTCTTTAAGACCTGCCAGAGTGAACTTAATCATGATTGGCGGGCCGCACATCAGAATGGTTTTTCTTAAATCAGGATTTAATTCCTTAACATAATTCGGAATGAACCCTACGTGACCGTCCCAGTCTGGCTGGGGATTATCGATTGTAAGGTCAACTTCCATGTTCGGGTCTTTGCACCATTCGTCAAGAATTTCCTTGTAGTCTACAAGGTCCTGCTTTGAGCGTGAACCGTAAATAACTTGAAGCTTGCCATAATCTTTTGCGTTTGCACGGCAATAGTTGATAACTGAATGAAGCGGTGCAAGACCGATTCCACCGGCAATGAACACAAGGTCTTTGCCTTTAAAGTCTGTATCAACAGGGAATCCGTTTCCGTAAGGGCCGCGGACTGTAATCATCTGCCCCGGCTCTGTTGCATGAAGCCAAGTTGTAAGGCAGCCGCATTTCTTTACGCTGAATTCCATATATTCTTTAACCGTCGGCGAAGATGTAATTGAAATCATCGCTTCGCTTACGCCGGGCACAGAAAGCATTGCGCACTGCCCCGGAATATGCTCAAAAAGCTTCTTTCCGTCAGTTGAAACTACACGGAAGGTCTTTACGTCAGGCGTGTCCTGCCGTATTTCAGTGATAACGCCGACACGCGGAATAAGTGCTTCCTGTTCCATTATTTACCTTCCTTGTTTTCAAGCTCGGCAGAAAGTGCCTTTGCAACTTTTACTATGTTCATGCTTATCGGGCATTTTGCAAGACAGCGGCCGCAGCCGACACAGCCTGACATTCCGTTGTAATAAGACGGATAATAAACAAGCTTATGCATGAAGCGCTGGCGGAAACGTTCAAGCTGCGTAAGGCGCGGCTGACCGGCAGACATTTTTGTAAAGTCTGAATACATGCAGCTGTCCCAGCAGCGG
>CAMJMF010000080.1 GCA_946406925.1 uncultured Spirochaetales bacterium
CTTTCCACTACTCTGATAAACGGGCCTAAAAGCTGTGGAACAACGGTACTCATTACAGACGAATCTATGGCTGAAAGTGACAGACCTGCGTCACGGAACAATGACAATAAAATAGAGATATATTCATCAGCGGTACGTTTCGGATCGCTGTTAATGCGCCATTCATGAACAAGCTCTGTTTCATGAAATAAAGCGATTACAACATTCGTGTTACCGACATCAATTGCTAAAAGCATCAGACCTCCCAAGTAATAGATGTAGTATAACTGTATAGAGAATAGACCTGTTCGAAAACTCGGTTAGTTTTCGAACAGGTTGGCAATTTTTCAGGCTAAAGCCTTGCAAAATTGCGATTTACTAAAGTTCGTATTCGGAAAACAGAAGTTTCCGAATACATCAAATTTTATTCAATGTCTTCAAGACATGCACTTTTTAGATTATAGTATTTCGCATAATCATTGTTAGGCCATTCGTCAGAATCAGAAGTCAAATCCGCAAAAAAAAGCAGAGACGGCTTAACCGTAAAGGCTTTGAACTTAATGTCCTTGCCTGCTGAATTTTCCGCAAGTTCAGCGCGCGCATTTGCTTCTCTGTTGTATTGTGCTGCCCTTCCGTTTGCAAGCATCAATGCAGCCTGATAACCGTATGAGGTTCTTACGCAGGCACATAACAATGTCATTGCAAGAAACGAAATACTTATAGCCCCAAAAATTTTAGATTTAGGCTTTAAGTTTTCTATGAGCTTTTTAAGATCAACATCTGTTTTAGAAACAAACCAGCCGCAAATATAGAAAGCTTCAAGAAAAAGAATAAACACAATTGAAAAATAGACTGTATTCAAAAGCCGTCCGTCACCTTCGTGGCCCATAGCATAAATTGGAGGACAAAACATAAGACATGGCCACGCTGCGCCGGCAATTAACACCAAAAGCGGCTTGTCAAATTTGCAGCCCTTTTCAACAAGGCGTTTTGCGCCGCGCAAAAGAAAAGGAAGCATTAACAGCAAAGACAGCAGAATTGCAATATTAAGCCATGTGTTGGTATTTTCAAAACCTCTGAATGTTGCAAGAATTATGGTTTTTGCAAAGCCGCTTTTGTGAAAAGCAGCCTGCCGCGCTTTTGTGCCCGGCGCAGTAAAGTTCAGCATTAATCCTATTGCAGAACAAACAAAAGGCAGAATATTTCCTATAAAATAAGATTTTTTCTTATTCCAGAGCCCGTAAGCAATAAAGCCCAGAAGCATCATAAAGCCGATAAAGGCTGTTACGTGGTTTCCGCCTGAAAGAATAAAAGCAAGGATAGATGCAGCTGCAATTTTAAGACAGATTTTTACTGTCAGCTTTTCAAAGTTTTCAGAAGCAATGCTTATAACTGCAACAGCAAGCACTAAAAGAACTGAAAAGAAAAACGTATAGTTGCCCGCACCGTTAAACCAGTAAATGCCCTGCAAGGCAGACGGCATCCATTGCAAACACAGCATTGTAAGAAGAAAGCCGAAAGAAAGAGACTCAAGCTTTCCGAATTCAAGCTTTTTGTGAAAAACATAATAGCAGAAAAAAACAGCTGAAAAGCAGAATGTTAGAATTATAAATATGCCGGCAAGTGCATACCATGCTTCACCAAAAATAGACGGCTGCAGCGACAGCAGAAAAGCCGATGAATACAAGCCCTGCCACGTGTGCCAATATCGAATTGAAGTTTTTACAGCTTCAGCAATAAGTGCAAAAATTGAGTGTGAACTTTGCCAGACTTCATGCGTTGAAAGTGAATAAGAAAAATCGTCTACAGACGGATGATTATAAAATGAAAGCAAAAGCATCGGCTGTAAAAAAAGCACCGAAACAGCTATAACACACAAAAAGAAAATCTTCTCGCAATCAAACTTTTTTTTCATTAATAACCTCACAGACCAGATTTTCAGGTCTAGTTTTCTATATTTGAAGCAGCTTTCCGTGCTTTCAATTCATTTGAATATATAATTACAACAGAACTTGGAATCCAGCCGTGATCAAATTTAATCCAAATCTGTCTGTCATCATCAATTTTGCGTCCTTTTACCTGCAGCACGTCACCGCGTCTTGCATGTGCAGCAATGCCAGAATTAATATCAGGATCATCGTAAAAAGCTGTATAGGGCTCTTGAATAACTGCCCAGTCTTCCTGAGCCGGGCTTTTCAATAAAGCAGGCAGAACTATTTCAATTTCTTTTTTCTGCTTACAGCTTTGCAAAGCAAGTGAGACAAAAACTGCTGTTAAAGTGACAATCAATACTTTTTTCATATATTCCTTTTTAATTGTTTTTATTCCATTCTGAAACATAAGGCAGCAGAAGCAGATCTGAATCAACAAAAAGCAGAGTTTCTATTTCTTTTAGTGTGACCCACTTTACTTCTGTATGCTCTGACAAAACAAACTGAAGCTCTCCCTCCGGAAAAATTACCTCGTAAGCATGAAGTCTGACTTCTATGCCCCTGTGTTCAAAGGTAGCCTCGCCGATAAGTTTTCCAACTTTTACAGTAATGCCGAACTCTTCCTTATATTCGCGTATAAGCGTTTCCTGAAATGCTTCATCATTCTCAACTTTTCCGCCGGGAAATTCCCAGTGACAGCCCATTTCTCCAGAAGGAATACGGCGCGCAACAAAAAATAGACCGTTCTTGCGGACGATGCCGGCAACAGAATGTTTCATATTAACTCCGGTTAAAAAAGAGGTATTGCAGGAACTAAAAAGTGAATTACAGACGAAGCCATAACAATAATTCCGACGTATCTGCGGCTTTTTACAAGAATTGAATCAAGCTTTTCTGGCAGCGCAATAGGAACTGTCGTCACATCATTGTAATAATCTAAAAGCAGGCAAAAGCCTGAAACAATACCTGCCACAGCCGGAATTAAATCGCCGAAAACAGGAACTTTGCTGTGAAATGGTGTAATCAATTTGAAAACGCCGGTAATAAAAGTGATAATGCCGAGAATCAGAAGAAAATTTTTATTTAAGAAACCGAATTTTTCATTTGGCTTTATATTGTCTACAGCAATGTCCTGGTCAGAACCGAATGCAAACATATAGCCTGCTATGCAATTACACAGAACAGATAAAAAATAAAATTGAACCATAAAAAAGCAAAACTCCTTCTTTTATGTTGTCTACACTTTTATAGTACTCCATCATGCAAAAAAAAGGTAGTACAAAATAATTATACGTGCTCAGAATTATGTTGAACACAACTTTTACAGACCGGAATTTTCGGCATGCTTTTACCTTTCAACTGCTGCGGACAAAGTTTTGTCTTCTCCGTTTACAGTAATCTTTACAGTGACTTTTTGTATCTCAAAATCTGAAAATGTTGTGCGAAGTGCAAGCTCTTCACCTGTATAATCGCCTGTAAGTTTTTTAGTATCAACAACGGTGTCTTTGCTATTTACGGCGTTTACTTCAGCTGAAATAGCAGCGTTCTCTGCGTTTTCATTTTTGTCGAATTTCAAATTGACGTAGATTTTATCTTCGTAGGCAAATGCTTTTGCAGAAGCTGTAATGCCGCCTACGGTGTTCTCATTAGGCTTATGCAGAATTGCAAGCACAGCAATGACAGCTATTAAGATTCCTATTGCAGAAAGTATATATTTGCCGCCCGGCGCATCTAAAAGCACACGGAAAAAACCTCTCTTTTTTTGCAGTTCACCGTTGTAAAGTTTTGCGCTTTCGGGCATACGCTTAAGCCGTTCTTCTCTGTTGTAATAAAAAACAACGCCCTGCTCTTCAAGTTTTTTTCTTGCATCATCATCCATGGCTATTTCCTTTATAAAATCTCTAAAAACTTCAGTTTTGGAAGATGCTCTTACTTTATAAGCGCGTCTATTACCGCGTCTGTACGCCACCAGACAACAGAAGCTTCAATTTCGTTTGCCAGAATTGCTGTTATTATGCCGTCCTTTGAAAGCGAAAAATTGTTGAACACAAGCTCGTCGTCTGCAACACTTAAGATTTTCTTTATAAGCTTCTGACCGTTTTTCTGTATTATTTCTACAACGTAGCCGCCTTCAACAGGCGTCATAAAGAAAAACCAGCCTGAATCAGTGACTCCCAAAAAGTCAAGCGAACGCGTGTAAGCTGTTTTCTCGCCGGAATCACTTGTTACTTCGTAGCCTGGAATTGAAAGCGGCTCTTCATATTTTTCTGTGTCTAAATTTAATGTATAAAGATATGTGCCTTCGTAAGATACACCAGTCTGAACGCCTGACTGCACGTCAATATCACTTAAAAAGTAATCAGCTTTTATGTAAAGCAGATGTTCCTTGTAATCTGGCACAACTTTATCAAGTGATACAAAGCATTCATTTTTGTCTTCTACAAGCGGAATTGAATCTGCCGAAAGCTGAGCATTATAAAGCAGAAAGCCGTCTTTGTTGAACCAGTAGACAGCATAGCCTGTATTCGTCAGACACGAAACAATAAGCTCATTGTTTAATGTTGTATAAATGTTTTCAATATAAGAAAATGGAATTCCGCCAGGACCGTGTTGGCCAAGATAATCTATAAAATTGCCGTCGCTGTTAAAACGGAGAACTACATCGCGGAGCAGAAGATTATTCTCTAAATCCTGTTCCTGTCTGTCCTGCGGAAGTCTGTCTATTACATATAAGTTTTTTTCTGAATCAACTGAAATTGCACCCGGCATATTGAACTTATATGAGACGGCACTTTGCGTTGATTGTTTTGAATCAAAACTGTTGTCAGAGAGCATAAACGAAGGTACAGGATTCGTATCCGGGTTGTAGAAAATGCGGAGCAGATCACCATACGAAGTAAACTGCATCACTTTTTTTGCTTTTCCGTTTGAGATATAAATGAAACCGTCCTGCATTACAACAAATGTCTGTACATCACCGTTTGTTGAAATATCAAATAAATTTAGCTCATTTTCAAAGCTTCCGTATTCAAGCTTAAAACGCTGTTCTCTGTTAAAAAGTTCAGCAGTCTGAGATTTTTTGCATGAAAAAAAACAAAATATAGGAATACACAAAATTACAAAACAAAGAATATGTCTGAATGATTTAAACATGTTATGAGAATAAAACGCCCGGCTGATTTATGTCAATCACCATTCAAGCGGCGTCGGAGTATTGAATCCTATCACGGATAAACATCTTGATCAGAAAATTCAATCTACTATAGAAAAAAAAATAAAAAGGCTGTAATATAAATGAAGCAGTTTAAAAGTCAGACTTGTCTTGAAATTAACCGGCTTTTTAAACTTGCTCAAATTCAGTTTAAAAGTAAAATACCTTAAAAGGAGTCTATTCAGTTAGACTGATTTATAAAATGAAAACACTGATAATTATTCCGGCATATAATGAAAGCGGAAATATTGAACGCGTTGTAAAAAATCTTCTCAGTAAAAATCCGCAGTTTGACTATGTTATTATAAATGACGGCTCAAAAGATAATACAGCAGAAATATGCCGTAAATGCGGTTTTAATCTTATAGATCTGCCGGTAAATCTTGGCCTTGCCGGTGCTTTTCAAACAGGCATGAAATATGCCCTCCTCAATGATTATGACGCTGCAATTCAGTTTGACGGTGACGGGCAGCACAGACCAGAATATATTGAGACAATGCAGAACGAAATGCTTGAATCAGGTGCTGATATAGTTATCGGTTCCCGGTTTGTTACTGAAAAAAAGCCGTTTTCTCCGCGTATGGCAGGCAGCAGATTAATCTCGCTGTTGATACTGCTTACAACAGGCAGGCACATAAAAGACCCTACTTCAGGCATGCGACTTTACGGTCGCAAAGTTCTCAAAGAATTTGCAGACAAACCGAATTACGGGCCGGAACCAGATACAATAGCTTATCTTTTAAACCGGAACTGCACTGTAAAAGAGGTACAGGTCATTATGGATGAAAGAATTGCTGGAACATCTTATCTAAGCTTTATGTCGTCACTGCACTATATGCTGCGTATTTGTCTTTCAATTTTGTTTGTTCAATGGTTTAGAAAGAGAGGCTGAAAATGACTTTAGTATTACGTATTTTATTGATAATAATCTCTGTCTTAACATTTGCTTATATCATTGTGAATATCAGAAAGTCTAAAGTAAAGCTTGAGTCTTTGATATTTTGGATTATTTTTGGTCTGATGCTGATTCTGCTTAGCGTTGTTCCACAAATCGCTATGTTTGCATCAACTCTTGCAGGTTTTTATGCCCCGATTAACTTTATTTTAGTAACAATTATTTTCCTTCTCATTTATAAGGTTTTTACATTGACTATGCAGCTTTCTCAAGTTCAGCAGAAACTTGAAGAACTTGTAAGACATATTGCAATCAAAGAAGCAGAAGAAAACAAAATAGAAAACCAGAACAAGGAAAAAGCAGATGACTGATATAAAATTCTTTTTTAAGAGCCACAAAGGTTTATCTATAATTATTCTTGTTTATTTGATTTTTTGCTTTTATTTCACTTCAAAAATCAACCACTTTCTTCTTAATTCAAAATACAGATCTACAGCTGAAAATTCTGCTGTTTTTTCTGATATACCACTTCTGGAAAATGAAAGTTATTCTTTTGACATGGAAGCCGGGAATTCAAATTGGAGCGGTATTACAATATTCTTTGATAGAATCGAAAAAGAAGCTCCTGTTTCAGTTTCAATGCAGATTCAAGATGAAGATGGCAAAGTTGTCTTTGCCTATTCGCCAGACGCAAAAGACTTGGACAAAGCAAACAACTACTTCAGATTCAATTTTGCAAATGCAATAAATGCTAAAAACGGAAATTATAAAGTAACCGTCTTTGGAACTAATATAAATTTAAAGTTTAACACAGAGACGAATACCCCTGCCTATAAGCTTTATGGTAACTTGCTGAAGAAGCTGTTAATTCCTTTTATGGCAATATTCTGGGTTGGTTTAATCTTTGCTGGTTTTATTGTTATTTATATTGTTTATATAAAACAGCTGAAACCTGAGCAGCTGTTTCTTATAGCTGCTGTTTTATTCGGGTTGTTTTTCATGTTTATTATGCCGCCTCTTACAGTCGGTGACGAATGCCGCCATTTTGATACGGCTTACGATTTATCGAACAAGTTTCTCGGCATAAAGAGCACCGTACCGAATCAGATGATGAAACGTGTCGCAGACTTATCTTTGGTTCCGGCTGATTATATGCAGAATCAGAACTGGACAAAGTTTAATTATTATGAAGAAATCTGGCCGCATGTTTTTAGTCAGCTCAAAAAGCCGCAGGATTATACACTTATAAGTGTATATCCATATGCTACAAGACTTAAGGCTTATATTTTAATGTATTTTCCTTCAGCTTTAGGTATTACATTAGGCAGACTCTTAAAATTAAATTTTTTGCTGACATTTTTATTAGGCCGTTTTTTCAATCTTTTGATATTCATTTTCATAGGATATTATGCTTTAAAAAAATATTCTTATGGAAAAACTTTCTTTGCGACATTTGCTCTTGTTCCAATGTTTATTCAACAGATTGTATCTTATTCATATGATTCTATTTTGTTGTCATTGACCTTTTATTTCGTTATTGCTATTTCGGCAATTATTACAGAAAAACGGATAGTTTCCAAAAAAGAAAGCATTTGTCTTTGTCTTGCAATCTTTTTGTTTGCATCAAGTAAAGTTATTTATTTTCCACTTGTTTTCCTTTTGCTATTACTTAAAAAAGAAAATTTCACATCATTAAAATCAAAAAGACTATTTTTGTTTTCAGCTTTCATTTGTCTTGCTGCAAGTTTCGTTTTTGATTTTTTTTATAAAAAAATGAACATTAGCTTATTTAATATCGAACTGATTGTTGCTGCAAACAATAAAATTCCGAGAGCCAGCAGTGTTTCTCTTACCCCGCTTAATGCTGTTATAGAAATGTGCTCACCAAAATGGGTTTTAAAAAATCCATTAAAGTATGCATACATTCTCTTAAACACTCTGGCTGAGCGCGGAAATTATTATCTTATAACTGCAGCAGGCGGCTATTTAGGCTGGGAAGCAATTCCGATGAACAAGCTTCTTATCGCAGTTATTATCGGGCTTTTTATTTACCAGTTGTTCGGTACAAAAATTGAAGCAGACAATACAATACAGGAACGTCCGATAGGACAGCGCTTTGTAACAATTTTTATTTTCGTTTTTATTTCAGGTGCAATCTTTACAAGTCTTAATCTTATAGCACCTCCTGATTTTTCTAATCCTGTTATTGGTTCTGTTCAAGGACGCTATTTTCTGCCGATTCTGCCCCTTCTCTATCTTTGCAGAAAAAACACAGATGAACCTGTAACATTAATTTCAAAAAATGTTTTCTGTATTCAGTTGTTCGTTTTGATCATGATTGCCATTGATTTGGCTTATCGAATTGTTGGAATATATTAATTGGGGAAAATAAAGCATGTCTAAAAAAGCTGTAATTATTGGTGCTGGTCCAGCCGGTTTAACCGCTGCATATCAATTGCTGACTACAACTGATATTGTACCGGTAATATATGAAGAAACTGACGAAATCGGAGGAATTTCTAAAACCGTACGTTATAACGGAAACCGCATAGACATCGGCGGTCATAGATTTTTCTCAAAAGATGAAAATGCAACAAATTTCTGGTTCAGTATGATGCCTGAACAGACAGCGCCTTCTAAAGATGAAATATTACTAGGAATAAAGAAAGATTATTCTGCTGAAGGTTCTGCACCGGCTGATCCTGAAAAAACTGATAATGTTATGCTTAAAAGAAGACGTGTTTCAAGAATCTTCTTTTTAAGAAAATTTTTTGATTATCCGATTTCTTTGAAACCACAGACTTTTATCAACATGGGCTTATGGCGCACAATAAAAAGCGGTTTCGGCTATATTGCGGCAGCTATTCATAAACGCAAAGAAAACTCTCTTGAAGATTTTTACATCAACCGTTTCGGCAAGCCTTTATATCAAATGTTTTTCGAACATTATACAGAAAAACTTTGGGGGATTCACCCGTCTCATATTGCGCCCGACTGGGGAGCACAGCGCGTAAAAGGGCTTTCTATTGCCAAACTGATCTGGACTGCTTTGACAAAATCTTTTAAAGCAAAAAACGGCAAGGTTGAGACTTCGCTTATTGAGGAATTTTTTTATCCTAAATTTGGTCCCGGTCAGTTTTGGGAAACAATAGCAGAAGAAATAGAAAAAAAAGGCGGAAAAATAATTAAAAATTCGCCAGTGACAAAACTTGAATTAGACAATAATACAATAAAAAGTATTACAGTTTCTAAAAACGGAACAGAATCTATAGTGACAGGTGATTATTTTATTTCAAGTATGCCAGTAAAAGATTTGGTTGACAGGCTGATTGGTTCAGTTTCTGAAAATGTTCGTAATATTGCGCATGAACTTCCGTACAGAGATTTTATGACTGTAGGGCTTCTGCTTGACAAGTTGTTGCTGAAAAATCTCACTAAGTACGCGACAGTCAATAATATAGTTCCTGACTGCTGGATTTATATGCAGGAACGTGACGTTAAAATCGGACGTCTGCAGATTTTCAATAACTGGTCACCTTATATGGTTAAAGATTTTGAAAATACAGTCTGGATAGGACTTGAGTACTTTTGCACAGAAGGTGATGAATCTTGGCAGATGAGCGATAAAGATTTTATTGAATTCGCAATTAATGAACTTGTTAAAATTGATGTCATCAATAAATCTGATGTAAAAGATGCTGTAAGAATCAAGGTAAAAAAAGCCTACCCTGCTTATTTTGGTTCATATGCACAATTCGGTGAAGTTCAGAATTTCCTGAACGGAATTTCAAACCTTTATTGTATAGGCAGAAACGGACAGCATCGTTATAATAATATGGATCATTCTATGGTAACAGCAATGGAAGCTGTAAAGGTCATAGCTTCAGGTTCTGAAGATAAAAGTTCAATATGGAACGTAAATACTGAAAAGGAATACCATGAATCAAAGTCAGCAACTTGATGTACCTGTCCTATTTTTGACGTTTAACCGTCTTGAAACAGCAAAACAAGTCTTTGAACAGATAAGAAAACAGAAACCTACTCAGTTATTCCTTGAATCTGACGGACCAAGATTTGATAAACCGGGTGAATCTGATGTTGTTCATTCTGTCAGAAAATTCCTTCTCGATTCAATTGACTGGCGTTGTCAAGTGCATACATTATTCCGGCCGGAAAATCTTGGCAGTGGCAAAGCTGTATCAGATGCAGTTACATGGTTTTTTGACCAGGTTGAATACGGTATTATTCTTGAAGATGACTGCCTGCCCTCTGACAGTTTCTTTAAATATGCAAGAGAGCTGCTTCTGAAATATAAAAACGAAACAAGTATAATGCAGCTTTCCGGCAATAATCCTCTGGATATTTCGCTTAACGGAACAGATTCGTATTATTTCACGAAAGTTCATCAATGCTGGGGTTGGGCAAGCTGGCGGAGAGCATGGAAGTATTTTTCTTTTGATATTTCTGTTGATGAGTATAAAAAATTTACACATTCAAGAAAATTTAAGCAGGTTTTTCCTCATATTGAAGAACGCCGTTATTGGAAGCGTATTTTTAGAGAAATGATAAACCATGAAATTGATGCATGGGATTACCAGTGGGAATTTGCGATAGCAAAGAATATGGGTTTTTGTATAAATCCGTGCAGAAATCTTATTTCAAATATTGGTTTTACAAAAGATGCACTTCATACAACAGATCTTACATCAAAAAGTAATAATGCACTGCGCTATGAAATAACTGAGATAAATCATCCTGAAAAAATAATACTGAACAAAGAATTTGCTGACAGAATATCTGAAGAATACTTTAATATTCCTATACACAATTTAGGAAAATATTATCTGCACCGTTTTTATCGCGATTTTTTGCTTCATCCCGCAAAAAGAATTGTAAAAAAGTTTTATAAGAAAAATAATTTTAAAGGAAAAATTTCATAATTCTAATGATTAAAATTCTAATAATCGGTTCTAATGGATTTATAGGTTCTCAATTATCCGTCTATCTTAGCAGCAAAGGCTTTGAAGTCTATGGCTGTGATATATCATCAAAAAAAACGCTGGATAAATATTTTCAGGTTGATCCATTGAATCCTGATTATTTATGCATTTTGAAGCAAATCAGTTTTTCTGTAATAATCAATTGCAGCGGCGCAGCAAGTGTACCGAATTCGTTTGAAACACCGGTAATTGATTTCAACCTGAATACTAATAATGTAATTAAACAGCTTGAAGCTATAAGACAAACAAATTTGGACAGTACATATCTGAATATTTCAAGTGCGGCAGTTTATGGTAATCCGACAGAACTGCCAATAAAAGAAATAGCAGTTTTATCTCCAGTTTCTCCATATGGATTTCACAAATTATGTGCAGAGACTGTCTGCAATGAATACAGAAAGCTTTTTAATATAAATGCCTCTTCTTTAAGAGTATTTTCTGCGTATGGTACAGGTCTCAGAAAACAGATTTTTTATGATATCACTCAAAAAGCTTTGAACGATTCAGAGATTCATGTATTTGGAACAGGTAATGAAACAAGAGATTATATTCATATAAAAGATATTTGTCATGCAATCTATCTTTTGATTTCATCAAATAAAACACTTCCTTCTGAAATAAATATTGCCAATGGAAGTCAGATTTCTGTAAAGACTGTTGTAAATGAAATAATGTCAGTGTTAGACTGCAAAAAGAAAGTCGTTTTTTCTGAACATAACCGGACAGGTGATCCCCTGTTTTGGCAGGCAGACACAACTATTTTACAGCAGTTTGGTTATAAGCAGACTGTAGCATTAAAAGACGGCGTAAGGGACTATATTGAATGGTTGAAAACAACAGAATAGAAAACAGCTCCAAAAAACTGAACGTGTTTTTTGCTGAAAGTTCTTCACAAAACTGGCTTGGCGGCTTGAATTATTTTACAAATCTTTTTATTTCATTGAAAACTGTTGATAACCCTAAAATAACTCCTTATATTT
>CAMJMF010000081.1 GCA_946406925.1 uncultured Spirochaetales bacterium
AGCTCAAACGGCTTATTCCTAATGGGTCAGGACGTAATAATTCAGTCTATGACCGTTGTGGAATACCGGGTGCGCGGTTCGCCATTGGCTTATGCCAAAGTATTGGGATTGAACTAGCGAACCCGCCAAGTTTTGCTAGCGCAAAACTTGAAAGATTGGTGTACAGGGGCTGCATGTCATTGCCCGGCTTGACCGGGCAATCTATAAAGATTCCCGTGTCAAGCGCGGTAATGACGGATACTTGTACATGAACTAATGAGGAGTGGTGAACAAAAGCTGCCGGTTTTTGCGCATGCAAAAAGCGGCGCTTTTCGCTAATTGGGCTTTGATTGTAGATAAAACTGCTGCGAAAAGAAACCCCGAAGGGGTGAAGCCGTTTTGCTGAACGGAATCCGACGAGAGCGGGCTCTTTAATTGTAGCAAATTCAGCTTTCGCATTTTTCCGTTTATGCCACATTTATTCCGTCTGTATTATTGCAAAAGTGCCCCATAATTGGGTATTATCTACCTATGAAAACGATAGATAATCTTATTGATGATATATTAGACTCATACCAGAATTACGGCGGAATCAATTTCTCTGAAGCTGAAAATTTCCCTAACAGACAGACCGTTCAAGACATTTTACGAGACCTTCAGAATATAGTTTTTCCGGGCTTTAATACGGCAGAAAAGCTCGACAGAGACAGTCTCAAATACACAACAGGCGAGCGCATAAACAGATTGGTGAGCAACCTCACATCAGAAACGCAGAAAGCGCTGCTTTATATCTGCAAGACAAACAATAACAGCGAGATGAACTGCTTCGGTCTTGCCGAAAAGACGGTACTTTCGCTTATTGAATATATTCCGGAACTTCGCCGCCTTGCACGGCTTGACGCAGAAGCAGCCCTGCAGAACGACCCGGCTGCAAACAGCATTGAAGAGGTTATTCTCTCTTACCCAGGTCTTCAGGCTATTCTTGCTTACAGAATTGCACATTTTCTTCACAAGAACGGCGTTCCGTTAATTCCGCGCATAATGACCGAATATATCCACGGACGCACAGGAATCGACATCAACCCGGGCGCAGAAATCGGCGAGTCGTTCCACATTGACCACGGAACAGGCGTAGTAATCGGCGAAACTTGTGTAATCGGAAAAAATGTAAAGATTTTCCAAGGCGTAACACTTGGCGCATTGAGCGTAAAAAAAGAACTTCAGGCAAAAAAACGCCACCCGACTATCGAAGATGATGTTACAATCTATCCTGGTGCTACAATTTTAGGCGGCAACACAGTCATAGGCAAAGGCAGCATAATCGGCGGAAACGTGTGGATTATTTCGTCTGTGCCGCCATACAGCAAGGTTAAGTACCAGCTTGCCGACAGACCGAATGAAACAGCAGAAACAGCACAAGACTGATTAAACACAAAGCTTTTAAAAACCGGCTGACGCATGATGTGTCAGCCGGTTTTTTTCATTTATTTCAGTATAAACCGACAAAAAAATTTAAAGTTTGATGTATTATATATTGAGGAATGAACAATGGCAAAAAAGAAAACAAACTCTGTCATATATAAATGCTCAAACTGCGGTTTTACACAGCCGCGCTGGCTTGGCCGCTGCCCTGAATGCGGCGAATGGAACACTTTAGAAGAACACATCGAAGATGCAGGTGCAGCAAGTCTGCCGTATGGAAGAATTCCAGATTCAACAGAAAGAATAACGCCCGTTCCGCTTGCTTCTGTAGACGCAATGGAATGCGAAAGAATTTCCACAGGCAACACAGAATTTGACCGCGTTTTAGGCGGCGGTGCGACTAAACGCTCTGCAATTCTAATCGGCGGAGAACCCGGCATAGGCAAATCAACACTTCTGCTGCAGACAGCTTCTTCAGTTCAAACCGGCGGGAGAGTTTTGTATATTTCCGGCGAAGAATCAGCTTCTCAAATCAGGGCACGCGCAGACAGGCTCAAGATAAATCTTGAAAACATAGACATTCTCTGCACTTTGCGGCTTGACGACATAGACCATGCGCTGAATTCGCTTAACCCGATGTGTGTAATTGTTGACTCTATTCAGACTGTTTACAGCGCAGAAGCCGGCGTCGTGCCCGGTACAGTGAATCAGCTGAAATTCTGCTCAAATGAACTGATTTCTTGGGTTAAAGAGCGCGATTCTGTGCTTTTTCTTTCGGCGCATGTAACTAAAGACGGCGTAATTGCCGGACCGAAATCACTTGAGCACATGGTCGACACCGTAATTTCGTTTGAGCGCAATTCTGACGACGTGCGTTTTTTGCGCGCTCAAAAGAACAGGTTCGGCTCTGTTGACGAACTGGGTATTTTCTCAATGAGCGAAGCCGGTCTGCTTCCTATAGAAGATCCGTCGGCAATGTTCATTACGCAGCGCGAAGGCAAACTGCCAGCCGGCATTGCAATAGTTCCGGTTTTTGAAGGCTCGCGCGTGTTCATGGTTGAAATTCAAGCTTTAACTGTGCCGGCAAAAGCGTCTATTGCGCGTGTTTTTTCAGAAAAGATTGAATCAGCCCGTGTCAGTAGAATTGCCGCCGTGCTTGAAAAAAAGTCAGGTTTAAAACTCAGCGAATACGACTTGTACGTAAATGTAGCTGGCGGCGTCAGGCTTAACGAAAGCGCAATAGACCTTGCGCTCGCGGCGGCGCTTTATTCAGCAAGAACAGATCTACCATGCCCAGAAGCTACTGCTCTTGCCGGAGAAATAAGTCTTGCAGGAGAAATCCGCCCGGTAAGCAGGCTTAAGCAGCGCGTAAAAACGGCGCAGAACCTGGGCTTTAGCCGTGTATTAGCCCCGGAGAAAAGCCCGGAAACTGTATTCGTAAGCGACATCAAAAGTCTTATAAAAGAGCTTTTCGCAAAATAAACAACAAAGGGAACACAGCCGGTTTATGGTCAGAAGCCCACGCTTAAATTGCAGCCGGCAAATTCCACAAAAAGTTCGCTGCCTTCAAAAACAAAAGAAGCATTTGTTAATACAACAGCTACTCTGTTTTCATACGGGCTTTTTATGTAGCCCACAGGATATACAAAATAGCTTTCTCTGTTCTTTTCAGACTTAACAATTTTGCTGCCGCCAGACTTTTTCTCTGCTACAATTTCATAATTCAATGTTTCAGAATAGATAAATACAGGCTTGCCTTCTCCAGTTTTATTTACTTTAAAAGTCACTTCTTCAGTTTTATTGTCTTTTGAAACCCAAACGACAGGCATTTTTTCGAATTTTGCCGGTTTTAAGATAATACCGTTTTGTTTTAGCAGTCTGTCAAATTCTTCAGCATTTGATTTCAAACAATCTTCAAAAGATTCATAAGCGGGAATAAAAGTTTCACCTGCTTTATCAAAATCATAATAGTCAATCATTTCTTTGCGGCAGACTGTTTCATCTGTTACAAGATCAATGATATTAAAATAAAGATCGTTTCCGCCACGACCATCTATTGCGCGGTCTTCTACAAAGGCAAATTTTCCGTCTTTTGACCAGCCCAATATATACATATTAACTTTGTCAGCATAAATACAATATGCATGCTTTTCATCATTCCTTAATGCATATTCTGTAGCTTCATCGGAAAGTTTGTAATCTTCAAGTTTTATATTCTTTATGCTTTCTGCACCGGCTGAAAAGCATAAGCCCGTTAAAACAAAGAGCACAATAAACAAATGCCGCCGCAAATTCAAAACAGATGTTCCAGCATGACACAGGCGCTCTGCAATAAAAGCTTTTTTCATAATTACAAGCCTCCGTTTATTTTATTCAAAAATTTCAGCGTATGCTTCCATGCACTGGTTTAATTCTTCGTTTGTGTCAGAAACCAGGCTTGCCGCAAAATAAAGCGCAACGGCTGATTCTGTTGTCAGCCGCCCCATCGGCACAGCACCTTCGCGCCACATGCGGCGGCTTGTTGTGTAGCCCGAAAAATCCAGAAGGCTCTGCTGCTGCGAGGTGCAGAAAAATGTGCAGCCCTTCTTTCTGCCTTTGGTAAGAAGCGGTTTCAGCGAATAGTCGCCGTTACGCATGCTGCCTGTACCGGTTTCGTATAATTCAAGAAAAATATGCGTTATTCCGTTTTCAACAAGCTGAACATAGCTTTCTGCCCTAAACCCCGGATAAACGCGGCACACAAGCATGTGATTGGCGGCTTCACGCAAAACCTGACGCATAACAAATTCGTCTGCGTCCAAAAAGCCGTTGAACAGGCCGCTTAACGGCCCCGCACCGCAAGTATAAAGCGGCTCTTTCATATTCCAGTTAGTAAAACCGTCCGGCGACGGACGCTCAAATTTAAGGTTCAGCGGAGAAAGCAGCTTGCCTCCAAAAGCAACAAACACGCCCTGCTTTTCTTTGCAGGCAGTTTCTACAGCAAAATGAAGATTTTCCTTTGCTTCAGATGATTCATCGCTTGTTTTTGAAGAAGCCGTAACAACAACAGGAACTTCTGCATCAGAAAAAAGCCAGTAAAGCAGCGGCGCCGTATAAGAGAGCGTGTCTGTTCCATGCGCAACAACAATGCCGGTTGCTGTGCCTGTTGCAATAAGCGAGGCAATTTCTGAAATTAGAACAGCCCAGTCAGCGGGCTCAAGCTCTTCGCTGAGCATGCGCCCGAGCTGCACAACCTGATAATGAATTGAAGTGTCTAGGTCCTGAAGCATTGACTTTAAGACACGTCCGTCTGCGGCAATAACTGCACCGTCTTTTGTGTGGCGGCCGCAGATAGACCCGCCCATAGAGATTACATAGACAATGTTAATGTGCAGTTCTTCTTTCAAAAGGCTTTTAACAACAAGCGGAGACGCAAGACCGTCAGTCTCTTTCATTATAAGGCCAGTCAAAAATTCAAGCGGCGCCATCTCGCCTTTGCGGAGTTTTTGCGCTTCTTCAGGATTTGCTTCTATTGTCTTCTGTACCAAAGGAAGCAGGACTTCTTTGTCTGTAATCTGCTTCCAGTTGTTTTCGGCTAAAATCTCGTCAGGTTCGCCACCCTTTTCATGAAGGTGCTGCAAAAGCTGCTTTGCTATGCTGCTGTGAATTTCTCCGGATTTTAGCAGAATCATTACACGCGCAAAGCGTTCTGCCGTTACAGGGCTCTGCGAAATTGAAGAACCCGACCATTTGAGCAGCTTCATAAATTCACTTGAAAGCCAATGCGCAGTCATTATAGGTTCTGCCCCAAAAGAAACTGCTTCCTCAAAGAAATCGGCTCTTGCCTTGTCATCACAAATGAATTCAGCACGAACTTTTATAAGCCCGTACTGTCTGCATAAACGCTTGCAGCGTTCCGCAGGCTGTTCAATTTCAGCTTCTGCCGGAATGCCGCTTGAACTGCCACTAGAAAGCTCAGAAAGAATTTTCGACATATCAAAAGGCGCCGCATTCTCAACCGGCTCAAAGCGCCTGTTGTCAGACATATCTGCGGCTCTCGGCTTATAGCTTTCTGTCAGATTCTGCCTTTCATTCCAGAGTCTGCTCTCAGAGTCAACCGTTCCGCCTGAAGACAGTACAGACTCCTGCCGGTCAATTTCAGCATTTACAGCCTTTCTTACAAAATTGAATGAATTCAGGTTTCTGAGTTTTACGTAATAATCAGGTTTTTCAGGGTAACGGGCAAGCGCAACATAGGCATTGCACCTTATCAGGCTCTCCACAGGAATATTCTCTACAAGGCGCATGTACTGAATGCGGCGGCGGAGTTCGTTCAAAAAAAGCTCGGCTTCTTCACCAAGCTCAAAATCTGCAGCTGTCTTTATGCGCACGCTGGCATAGCCCGCCCAGGTGTAATCCATTCGTGAAACATTGTTTGAATGCGTAAGACGGCCGGCATCTTCTTCAATGCGGACTTCTTCAATTTTTATAAGCTTCTGCCGTTTGTGGAATTCAATGGGCATAACGCCCTTTTCTGCAATTTTTACAGAAAGCCCTGAAAAACCGGCTGATTCAGGCACATTCAGTTTTTCTTTATGACGCTCGTAATGTACGGTTTTCAAAATATTACAGTTGAACGCTTTTAAAAACGTACAAACTTTTTTGCAGACTTCGCTGTCAAGAACAGGCTGCTCTGCTAAAACAAAAGCTTTCTTTTTTGTTGAAACCAAAATGCGAACTTCAAGATAAATGTGAGACTGAAACATATGCCTTTCTTTTGTCCTTTTTTGCGTTCATAAAACTATTTCAGATTTTTATTAGAAAACTATACTATTTTTTGCAATTTTATGATATAGTGATTAGGTTCAGGTAATTTTATCTTTTTACTTTTAAGACAATTATCAAATAAAAAACGTTCAACTACATGCTGAAAAGGAGCCTCTGTGAATAAGCGCGATTTTCCTAAAGTCCATTTTTACGATCAGGATTTTGTTGACATTTACGATAAGGCATGGTCATGGCTGCAGGACTTTTGGCAGGATCCCAAAACCGGCGCTGTCGCCGAAGATAAAATCGGATCAGAGCTTTTTCTGTTTCCTCAAAACGATGAATTAATCATTGATCAGTTTGAATCTATTTTTGCCTCATTCTTTCTTGTTTATTCAAACAGAAATTTCCCTGCAAACCAGAATTTGGACTATCTTTATTCAAAGCAGGAAGAAAGCGGCGCTATCCGCTGGAAGTATAATACTAAGACAGGAGAACCTGTCATCTCTAAAGAAAATCCTGAAGGCGTAGGAATTCCTTTATTCGCATGGGTTGAATTTAATCTTTACCATAAGTCTGCAAACAAAAAGCGCATTAAGGAAGTTATGCCTGTTATGCAGAAATACATGACATGGCTTGAAAAAACCTTTAAGTGCGAGAACGGTCTTTATACCTGCCCTGTTGCCGCAACAACCATGACAAACTCACCGAGAGAAGGTGCAAAATTCTTAGTTGATTTCAACAGTGCGCTCGCTGTAAATGCTTTGTACATGTCTGCAATGGGCGACATTCTCAACGACAAAGACTTGAGCTTTATGTACAAGCGCATGTACTTCTCTTTAAAGACACGCATCAACTCGCTCATGTGGAACCCTGACACAGGCTTCTACCACGACCTTGACGAGAACGGCGAGCGGCTTCCTGTAAAAACTATTGCAGGCTTCTGGCCGATGATTGCAGAAATTCCAAATGAAGACAAAGCAGACCAGCTTGTAGAGCATCTGACAAACCCAGAGACATTCGGAACAAACCACCCGTTCCCTACACTTTCTGCTGATGACCCGCATTTTGACCCGGACGGAAACGAATTCTGCGGAAGTGTTTATCCGCCGTTTACATTTGTTGTAATCAAAGGGCTTGAAAAATACCAGAAATGGGATTTGGCACGCGAAAGTTCAATCAGACACCTTTACCAGATACTCGACGCACTGCTTTTGGACGGTCACACAAAGGGCGACCTCTGGGAAGCTTATTCACCTGTAAAAGACGGTCCTGCAAAATCAAGCACAAACCCGAATTTCCCAAAGAAGCGCTATATACATTACACAGGTCTTTCAACAATTGCGCTGATGATTGAAAATGTTATCGGTCTTTATATCAGCCTGCCTAGAAAAACTGTTGACTGGATTATTCCAAACCTTGAAATAATGGGCATTGAAAACCTTTCATTGAAACGCAACCTCATCACGATTCTTTCAAACAAGAGTCAGCGCGGTTGGGAAATTCACATGGAAAGCGAAAAGCTCTACTATTTTACAATCAATATTCTCGGGGAAAAGAAAAAGACATTGCCGATTCCATCTGGTAAATGTTCTATGCTTATAGACAAGCTATGACAAAACTAGAAGCCGTTATAGAGATTGGCTCAACTGGCATAAGACTGGCTGTTGCAGAAATTACTGATGACAACAGCTGGTCTTTTATTGATTATTCCGAATTACCTGCAGCTCTTGGCTGGGATGTTTTCACAACATCTGTTGTTTCCAGAGAGACCCTTATCCAGTGTCTTCAAATTCTGAACAGATTTAAAGAACAGCTGCTTACATGGCAGATTGACAGCGCGCACACAACCATTGTTGCTACAAGCGCACTGCGCGAGGCAAGAAACCGCGACGCCGTCTTAGACCGAATAAAAATCAAAACCGGCTTTTCCGTAAGAATAATAGACGGCATTGAAGAAAACAGGCTTATGTACATTGCCGTCCTCAACGCGCTCAAAGACCAGCTGCCAAAATTCAAGAGATCTAATTCCATAATTATAGACGTAGGCGGCGGTTCTACCGAGCTTATGCTGCTTCACCGCGGCGAAATGGTGGCAGTGCACAGCCTGCGCCTCGGCACAGTAATCATTGAACAGCACATCAAATCAATGATGGGCACAGAAAAAGACGCACGCCGCTTCCTTGAGGAATTCATCAACAACACCGGCTTAAACTTAAACAAAGAGCTTTCGCTTGCAAAAGTTGACCAGTTTATTGCCACCGGCCAGGAAGCACAGCTTGTTGCAGGCAAAATCGGTAAAAGCATTTCTGACAACTGCTGGATTATCAGCCGGGACGACTTTCAGGAATTCGTAACAAAAATTCAGAATTATTCAATTGACGAATGTATAGCGCATTTCAAGATTCCGTATGCCGAAGCGCGCTCACTGACAATAAATCTGCTCACGTATCAGCTGTTCATAAACTTAACCGCCGCAGAAGAAATTCTTGTTGTAAAGGCTTCTATCCGCGAGGGAATAATCGCCGGAAAATACACAGCACCGAACAAGGCACTGCAGGCAAACTTTACAAGCCAGGTGATTGCGTCTGCGCTCAACCTTTGCCGGAAATTCCGCGTTGATGAGGCTCATGCCCAGTATGTAAGGGCAACTGCTCTTAAGTTTTACGACAAACTTCAGGACGAGCTGGGCTTTGAAGGCAGAGAACGGCTTCTGCTTGAAATTGCGGCGCTTCTTCACGATGCAGGAACTTTTATAAGAAGCCAGAACCACGAGCTGCACAGTCTTTATATCATCTCAAATTCAGAGATTTTCGGTTTAAGCAAAGACGACATGATTATTGTCTCTAATGTTGCGCGCTATCACAAAGGTGCGCCGCCAAGACCGACTGACACCAAATTTTACGCACTTCCGCCGCATGACAGAATTACGGTTCAAAAATTAGCGGCAATTCTCAGGATTGCAGATGCACTCGACAGAGGCCACACCCAGAGAATCAAAGACTTTAAGATTGAGCTTAAAGACGAGGCAATGCACATTGTTGTCAACGAAGTCTACAACACAACACTTGAACGCAACGCGCTTACAGAAAAAGCCGATTTATTTGAAAATATATTCGGCTACAAAGTTATTTTGCACTAAGGAAGCATATGCCAAAAAAATACCGTTTTTTCAACAGAGAACTTTCATGGATTGAATTCAACGCACGTGTTCTTTCGCAGGCAGAACGGAAAGATGTTCCGCTTTTGGAGCGCGTAAAATTCTTAGGCATTGTCAGCTCAAATTTTGATGAATTCTTTATGGTAAGAGTTGCAAGCCTTAAGCGGCAGCAGCGCAAAAACCCTGAATGGAAAGACGTTTCTGACATGACAGCGCAGGCTCAGCTTGACGCAATCTCAAAGCGCGTTCACGAAATCTTAAAGCAGCAGTACAAATGCTTTAACAGCGAGATACTTCCGTCGCTTTCTCAATGCGGAATAAAATACATAAGCAGAAACGATTATACCGAAAAACAATACAATTACCTGAAAAAGCTTTTTCTGAACGAGATTTTTCCGCTTCTTACGCCGCTGAGAACAAATTCACTGATGTTCCCGCATGTGTCGAATCTGCGGCTTCACGCGGCTTTTCTGCTGAAACCGATGTTTGAGAATAAAGAAACACAGATGTTTCTCAACACAGCCCAGCCGGACGAAAAGCCGCTTGCAATTGTTCAGGTACCTTCAAGCATAGACAGGCTTGTATGGCTGTCTGAGGATTCAGACTTACGTACTTTTACAACGCTTGACGACGTTATACAGACTTTCGGCACATACCTTTTTCCGGGATTTTCGGTTGAAGAAACGCTGATTTTCAAAATTACAAGAGATGCAGACTTTGCCGTTGACGAAGACCGTAGCAGCGATTTTATTCAGGCAATGGAAGAAGTGCTTGAGCAGCGGCAGAATTCGTTCATTGTGCGCATAATGACGAATTCTTCAAGCAAGACTATCGCAAAAGCCCTTACGGACATGCTGAAACTGCAAAAGCAGGACGTTTACGAAGTTGACGGGCTTGTGGATTTGGGCTTTCTTACAGAACTTGGCAGCATAGATTCTGCACCCGAATTTAAATACCCGCAATGGAAGCATTTTAAGACTTCAGCTCTTTTGAGCAACTCGCCATGGGACGTTCTCAAGCTGAAAGACGTGCTGCTTCATGTTCCGTATGAATCTTATGATTCGGTTGTGAATTTTCTGAACCTGGCAGCTGACGACCCGGACGTACTGGCTATTAAGATTACACTTTACCGTACAAGCGGAAACTCGCCGATTGTGCAGGCGCTTGAACGGGCTGCGCATAACGGCAAGCATGTAACGGCTTTTATTGAGCTTAAGGCGCGTTTTGACGAAGAGCGGAACATCTCATGGGGCACTCAGCTTGAGCGCGCGGGCGTAATTGTTGTTTATGGCATTGCAAATCTAAAAGTTCATGCAAAAATGCTTTTGGTTGTCAGACGTGAAAATGAAGGCATAAAGCGGTACGTGCACCTTTCTACCGGCAATTATAACGACAAAACGGCAAGAACTTACGCTGATTTCTCGCTTTTTACAAGCAGAACCGAAATTGCAAATGATGCCACCGTCTTCTTTAATATGATTTCGGGCTATTCTTCAATTCAGACAATGAAATGGCTTGCAATGGCACCGATTGACCTAAAGACGCGGCTGCTTACCATGATTGAGCGCGAAACAGAGCACGCAAAGCGAGGAATGAGCGCATTAATCATGGCTAAAATGAACAGCCTCGGCCACGAAGAAATTATCCGCGCGCTATACGAAGCAAGCAATGCAGGCGTAAACATTCTGCTGAATGTACGCGGAATCTGTATGCTTGTTCCGGGCGTAAAAAACATGAGCCAGAATATCAAAGTTGTAAGCATTATTGACAGATACCTTGAACATGAGCGCATTTTCTATTTTCAGAACGGCGGCGATGAAGAGCTTTATCTTTCAAGCGCAGACTGGATGCCGCGGAACCTTGAACGGCGCGTGGAGCTTATGTTCCCTGTTGTTCAAGACGATTTGGTAAAGCAGCTTAAAGAAGCATTAAGTGCCTATTTTGCAGATGCTGTTCAGGCATTTGAATTAAATGCTGACGGCACGTGGCAGAGAAAGCAGACGACAGAAGAACCCACAAGAGCACAGGAATTCTTTTATCTTGAACAGATGAAAAAGGCTCTTGTCTTTGACAGCGACAAGCCGAAAGAATTTGTTGTGAGGCGCAATTCATAAGGCAGCTGCCTGAAAAGCGCGCGGGCATAAAAAAAAGCCTGTCTACTGTAGACAGGCTTTCTGACTTCGAGTGGACCATACGATACTTTGTATCGTTTGGCCTATAAGAAATTATTTAATTATATTTTCTCACTACGTTCGAAAATATTGGGCCATACGCCGCTTTGCGTCGTTTGGCTATTGGAAATTATATAAAAAAACATCATTCTGCTTGCGCAAAATGATGTTTGGGCCATCCTGGATTTGAACCGGGGACCAAAGGATTATGAGTCCTCTGCTCTGACCGCTGAGCTAATGGCCCGAATGTTTTAAGATACTAGCATATAATCAGTTTTTTGACAACACGCCACGGCAAATTTTCTGGTCTGTGCTGCGCTTTGCTGAAGCTGTACGGGCATAAAAAAAGCTGCCCGGTAAGGTTGAACTTTACCAGACAGCTTTATAACACAATTTTAGCAAATTTTAGTACATACTAAATGTTGCGGTGCCAGTTCCAGGTGCTTTTTTTGTTACATTAAAAGAATTTCCATCGTCAGCAAAATTAACTGTCCTATTAATTATTTCAG
>CAMJMF010000082.1 GCA_946406925.1 uncultured Spirochaetales bacterium
CAAAATACAAAGAGCTTATCAAAGGCGTTTTTGCAAAAGAAAAAGAGATAAAAGCAGAACTTCAAAAAGATAAAACTGACGAAGCTGCAAAAACACTTCAGCTTGCAGATTTAATGCTTTATGCAGTTACGCTTTATATTACGATTAACAACCTTTCTGTAGAAATGCTTGGGGTTAAGAACGAAGAAAACCTCAACGAAGGCCGCAAGACAATTTATAAAGCAATAATCTATCTTGAAGAGCTTGTAACAAATATAATTGATACCACAGCTGATGATTTAAAAGACCGCTGGGCAAAACTCGAAGGTATTCCTATTGATAAGAGATATTATCTTTCACGCAAGCTTGGTCTTTCAATTGAACTTATAATGGACGCTTACGGCGACAACACAAAATGGAAATGGTCATTTATTGAGCTGCAGGGCCGCTTTATTACAGTTGCCAAAAACATGCTTGATATGACAGAAGCTTCAAAAGACTATTTTGACGGCCGCGCCGAAAATCACGATGTTTCAGTATATTATATGCGTATGCTTAAGACACGTCTCTTAAAGTCAGCCGAAGGCTACCGCGACCGCTACGAGCTTTCAACACGCCGCGCAGACGATATGAGAAGCGGCATTCAGTATCTGCTTGCTTACAGAAGACTTCTGATAATTCTTGGCGATGCAAACGAAGCAGAAGAAGTTAAGAAAAAGGCACAGGTCTGGAAAGACAAGATGGAAGCCGACATTAAGAAAGAAAAGCAGAAAGCTTAACAATAGAAAAGCAGGTTGTAATCAGCCTGCTTTTTTTATGCCCATACACTAAAAGTTCGTTTAGCCCGCGCTTAGATTGAAAAAATCTCTAATATGTCTTAGTATTATAACAGTTTAGTTTATATTCAAGGATACAGAAATGGTCAATAAAGCACTCGCGCTCAAAATCTTTGAAGGTTTTTCAATTGAAAGATGGAACGATTTAGTCCGCCCTTTTGATTTAATAGAGATGGATAAATCCGCTGAAAAGATGGTTTTGGTTTATATCATCGGCAAGTTTGAAGAGCAGCGCGGAAAAAAGATTGACTGGGAATGGCTTATATATGCTTCTTTTTTTGAGCTGCTCAGAAAAATAGCTTTGTGCGACATAAAATCGCCGGTGCAGCGCATGATACGCAAGCAGTACCCCGAAGAATACAGCAAGCTGAATCAGTGGGTCTTAGAGCAGTACAAAGGCCTTATTACTGACGAATGGCTTATCAAGAAGTTTCAGGCTTATATCGAAGAAACCTCGTCAGTGGAAAAAGCTTCAGGCAAAGAACCGACTTTAGAGATGCGCATCTTCCGCGCTGCGCACAAGTATTCTACCATGCGCGAATTTGAGATGATTGCGCCTGTAAACGAGCATATAAGGTTGCAGCGCATTGAACGTGAATTAAACGAAGACATTGGCGAATATCTTGATTTGCGCGGGCTTCAGATGCTTGTTACAAAGCAGCGCCCGTATGAGTTTCTGCTTATAATTGAAAAGCTCCGCTTTCAGACCAGATGGAACCAGACACCGCGCGTGCCAAAGACAAGCGTCCTGGGCCATTCATTTTTTGTAGCGGTGCTCACGCTTCTGCTCAGCCGCGATTCAGGTGCCAAGATGTGCCCTGAGCGGCTTTATAACAATTATTTTTCGGCCCTGTTCCACGATCTGCCTGAAGCAGTTACGCGCGATATTATCTCGCCGGTAAAGCAGGCAACTTCAGGGCTTCCGTCTATTGTTAAAGATATAGAAGACACCATTGTAAAGAACGAGCTTCTGCCTTTGATGGAAGACTTTTATGCAGACGAGCTTCTTTATTTTACAAGCGATGAATTTGAAAACAGAATCCGTTTTGCAGACGTAGACATAAGGCACGTGTCTTTTGACGACTTGAACAAGAAATTCAACGAAGGAAAGTATGCGCCTGTTGACGGCAGACTTGTCCGCGTTTCTGACCACATTGCGGCATTTCTTGAAGCAGACAGCTCAATCAATTACGGCATAACCTCAAAGCATCTGCGCGACGGCAGAAGAAACCTTGTAAGGCTTTACCCGGACGGGCAGACAATCAACGGCTTTGACGTTGCCGCCTTCTTTAAGGAATTTGAATCACAATAAAAGAGAAAAACTCCGTTTTTTAATTGCTGTCATATTTGCTGTCACGCTTAATAAAAAAAGGCTAAATACCTATAATTTAAGTATTTAGCCATTGGAGATGGGGAGAATTGAACTCCCGTCCGAGTGAGCGGACCAAGAGCGTCTACAAGTTTAGCAGTGCGAGGTAGTTGTCGGGAAACGGTAGCAGCACCGCAAGCGTCGTCTCCGTATTCTGGTAAATGTCCTTGAAGCGTACCAGACACCGCTTCAAGCAAGCTCTGTTTGGCGTCGGGCTTTCAGACCGCTCAGAGCGGCGCAATCTGAAGCCCGCGATTATGCAGCAAGTGCGTAGTCGTAAGAATTGTCAGAATTGGCAATTATAGTTTTTGTCTGTTCAGAGGACAGGCAGCCTCACTTGCAGCCCAAGACCACGAATCACACCCGTCGAAACCAGTGCACCCCCGAAAGAGTTTGTGCCCTTAGACGCGGGTAGAATAAGGGCAAAACCAAAAAATGTCAAGTATTTTGCGCAACTTCGCAAAGACGGCGCATGCTTCCAAGATTTTCTATCGAGTCCATTCGCAGACAATGTTTTTGAAAAGCTTATAAACGCTTTTGCCAAGAATGCGGTTTATCTCGTCCTTAACCTTAAGATATTCCTGCCAAGATTCAAAAACATGAATATTAGATTCATTGCGTATGCCGGATTCAATAAGCCGCACCTCTACAACCATAGGCCCATAAGGAGAAGCCATAACGTCAGAAAGCTGCACAATCTTGTCTTCGATTGTGTTAGGGTGCTGCATTACAAAAGACTGAAGAAAATCCAAGTCTGCGCTTGTAATGTCAAAACTTGTGTGCTCAATAATGCGGTTGCCCGGAAAAACGTGCGTAATGCAGTATCTTGCACATTCTTCTTCGCTAAGCTCGCATAAATAGCGGTAGCCGTCCAGAGTGTGCCTGATCTTGTGCTTTCCGCGGATACGCCCTATATCATGCAGCAGCGCATACATCTCGCATTTTTCTGCATCAACACCCTTTATGTGAGATGCAATTGTATATGCAATGTTTCCGGCTGTAATGCTGTGTTCTTTCCACAAACCGGGGTTCTTCTCGTAAGCTTCATCTAAAAGTGCAAGTGCCTTTTCTTTTGTCATGTTGTCCGTCCTATGTGTGTAAAATCAGTTAAGAGGAAATATTTGCTGTATTATGTGAGAATTCCGCAATGCCCTGCGCTATATGCTCAAGAGAGTTGAAAATCTTATTGCTTGAAGCAGCGCTCACCTCACCAGAATTTGAACCGTCAGACTCATCTGAAGAAATCATGATGCTTCCAAAGCCCTTTTCAAGAGATTTTGCGTTCTCGCAGCTGGCGTCTATCTGCTTTGTTCCTTTCTCACTGTCAAGAATAAGAGCGTCAGAAGCCTGCTGAATATCATTGATAACATCTTTGATATCTTTGATGCTGTCAATAATGGTGTCAGACAGACGGCGGATTTCTGTAGCAACAATATGAAAGTTCTTGCCCGCTTCGCCGGAACTTGAAGCTTCAAGCTCTGCGTTAAAGGCAATAATCTTAGTCTGGTCAGCAACATTATTGATAATGCCCACAATGTCCCAGATGCCGTCTATCTTGGTGTTCAACTCTTTAATGCCGTTTATGGTGAGCGTGTTCATGTTCCTGATTTCCTGCAGGTCACGCACATTACTCTGCAAAGCCTCGCTGCCAGAACGTACTGCTTCGGTAATGCTTTTGATTGCTTCGCGGATCTCCTTCTCGTGATCCTGGGCGGCTAGGTGCATAACATAATGGTGGCAGTTCTCTCTGCGGTTAAGCCCGTTAAAGATAGCAATAGCCATCTGCTCGCAGCCAGTATAGCCGCATGCACAGCAGTCATAAAGATCTTCTTTAGAGTGCTTTTCCATGCTTATGTAAATCTGCTGCAGCTCGTTTTCGCTTGGAATCTTGATGAATCTCTGCATTGTCGCGCTGCGGTCATGATATTTACGCTCGTAGATGCCGGGCTTCCAATAGTCGCTGATTGTCTTATCAAGCTTTTTAAGAGCAAATCTGCTTTTCTTGCCGCCAGTGGTGTTCCACTGCTTCTGCCTTTCCTGGGCGCGCATCTCAACCAGCCCTTCAAGCTCGTCAAGCGGCATATTGTTCTTGGTAGTTCCGCCGCCCCTGTTGCAGCCTTTCTCGCAGTTAAGGCAGTCAACAAGCTGATAGTAGGGCTTGCCGCCTGCTGCAAGCAGATTGTCTAAGCCTTCAAGATATTCAAATACAGCGGGCTGGCCTTCAATTTTGCGTGTCTTTGATGAGATGCCGGGAACAAAGCGCTCTGCTGTGCGCATAAGACCGCCCGGAGTAGAGTACAAAACCGCACGCTCGGCAGGCGGGTTATCATAATCAACCTTGGGGAACTTAGAAAGGTCAATGCCTCTCTGTCTGAATAATATTTCAAGGTTCCGCATTGTAACGTTATAGTCGCCGCGGCCGTTCTCGTCAAACTCGCGCCGTTTGGCAAAACATGGCGAAATTACCGCTATCTTGCAGTCTTTATAAGCCGGATAAAAATGGCGTATGCATTCGATTGTGTGCGCCATCGGGCTGTCTGCCTTGGCAAGATATTCAATTAAATGCGGCTGATAAATCTCTATAAAGCTGACGAGTGCAGGGCAGGGCTGCGAAATCATAACAGGCGGGTTCTCGCTCTTTATCTGCTCCACATAGCTTTTTGTAGTAAGCTCAGCACCAAAGGCAACGTCAAAAACCGCCTTAACGCCGATAGACTTAAGCCAGCCGTTCAATTCAAGGTCTCTGCCCTTAAAGTTTACGGCAACAGCAGGAGCAACAACAGCCACCATCTGAGTGCCGGTCTTGAGGTCATATAAGAAAGCTTCAGTATCGTCTATGCCGGTTCTTGCGCCATGCACACAGGCATCAATGCATGTGCCGCAGCCAATGCAGAGGTCATGGTTTACAGATACGTGGTCACCAGAACCGTCGTTGCACATCTTAACGGGGCAGACGCTGATGCAGCGGTGGCAGTTACAGCATTTATCTGGGTCTACATAAACTACTGGCCGAAGATGTTCTGCATTAGAATATTCGTTCATAAGCTACCTGTTACTTAAAAAAGAATGTACAACTCAAAAAGCCGCATGCAGCAATTATAACACGCTTTCTAGAAAATGCAAAAAAAATTGCAGGACAGACTATAATCCAGAAATATTGGCAATTAACTGTTTTTTATTTTAGGATTTCCCAATAACCAGATTTATCAGATCCAATCCGTTTAATGTAATTTAATTCTTTGAGCTTAGAAGTATGATTACGAATTGTTCTTTCTGACTGGTTTGTTTTAACAGCTAATTCTTGATTTGAAGCCTTATTGTTTTCACAAATTGCTTTATATGTAATTTCAAGATTACTAGGCAACTTACTAGGCAATTTGCCTAGTAAATCATCATTTACAGGCTCATTTGCCTTGAACATAGGCATCTTTATGAATTGAATATTTCTTTTTCTTATTTATCTTTCATTAAGAATGCCTTATACAAAGCTTCTGCCATCATCTTACGCATAAAGTTATATTTTTCTTTATCCTTTAGCCAAGATTCATAAGCTTCCATGTTTTCAAGATATGAATTTTGCAGAGTATCGTCAAAAGATTTAGGCATGATGTTGTTTTCAAACATTTGCTGACCGTTAGAAAGAGCTGATGTTTTCAACTTATCATCCTTTACCATTGTATTGAATACGTCTTCAAAAATTACTTTGTCTCGTTCTGTAAACTTTGTTCCAAATTCTTCATTAATCTTTTTGATTACTTCTGAAAGCGGAGTTTTCTTTTCTTTTTCACCTGGAGTATTTTTTATTCTCTGCGGTTCCAAGACTCCATTTTCAGTTTTAAGCTCAATAGCTCCGTCAAAAGTTTTTTCAAGTTTGTAATATTCAAGTTTAATCTTGTTTGTGATATCAATCATTGTAACTGGATCTGCCGGAACAAGTCGCTCAAGATATTTACAGAAAAGATATTCTCTATGCAATTCTTTAGAAAACATTCTGATAATCTGAGAAATAAAGTTGTACCATTTTACAAATGAGCGCAAAAGTTTTCTAAACTGATATCTTTGTTCCTGATTCAGATTATTATATCCCTGAACAACTGGCAAAAGTGCATTTGTAATCTTTGCCTGCTTCGATGGATTTTTCTTTTGAGAAAGATATATATCCGTAACATTTTTGATATCCTCGTCAGTGTAAATTTTATATCCGCGCAAAAGCTTTTGTGTCTGATAAATTAGGTTTTTATTTAATTCTTCTTTAAGTTCTGTTGTCTGAAAATATGGCTGGAATGCTTCTAGAATTTGTTCCTTAGTGTTTACAAAGTCCAGAATAAATGTATCATCTTTTCCTTCACAGGTTCTGTTCAATCGGCTAAGAGTTTGAACTGCTTTTACATCCCGAAGTTTTTTATCAACAATCATAGTATGTAAGTAATCCTCACTAAAGCCAGTCTGATATTTTTCCGCTACAATTAAAATGTTTCCTTCATCATGGAAAACTTTTTTTGTCTGAACTTCACTTACAGGTTTTCCATTATGATCTTTATTCATTCCGCTTTCTGTATATTCAGTTCCAGTAGGGTCTTCAGGGTCCTTTAAGCTACCAGAAAAGGCAATAAATATTTCAAGATTTTTATATGCATCATCTTTTGAAGCCTGTGCTTCAATATATCTTTTTATTTCATGGTAGTAACGAACTGCAGCTAATCGGCTTGCAGTAACAACCATCATCTTTCCACGGCCACCAATAGCATGGCGAGTTCTATCCATATAAGTTTCAACAATAATCTGTGATTTCTGCTGCAAATTATGTGGATGAAGTTCCTCATATCGTTTAATCAGCTTTACGCTCTTAGAAGCAAAAACTTCTGGATCATCACTTGATTCCTGCAAAATCTTATAGCAGTTTTTATAGGTGGTATAGTTTTCAAGCACATTCATTATGAAGCCTTCTTCAACAGCTTGCCTCATTGAGTAAACATGGAATGGTTTGAAACTTCCATCAGCCTGGCGGGTACCAAACATTTCCAACGTCTTATTTTTTGGAGTTGCGGTAAAAGCAAAGAAACTTAAGTTCTTATGATTACCGTGTGCAGTCATCTCATTTATAAGTTCGTCTTCGCTGTCAGGAGTTTTTTCTTCATTTTCAGCTTCTATTTCTTCCCACTCTTTTAATGCATCAGTCTTATCAGCAAGAGCAATCTTAAGTTTCTTAGCGCTGTCTCCAGTCTGGCTAGAGTGAGCTTCATCAACAATTACTGCAAACTTTTTACCTTCAACACCGTCTACCTGCTCATAAATAACAGGGAACTTCTGTAAGGTTGTAATGATAATTCTCTTTCCATCATTAATGGCATTTCGCAACGCTTTTGAATTCTTTTCACCGCCAACTTCAGTCTTCTCATCAATTGTAATAACGCTTCCAAGTGTGTGGTCAAAAGCACTTACAGTTTCCTGCAGCTGTTGATCCAATACTTTACGGTCTGTAATAATGATAACTGAATTAAACATTGGCTTATCATTTTCATCAAAGAGTGATGCCAGACGATAAGCAACCCAGGCTATACTGTTACTCTTTCCAGAACCTGCGCTGTGCTCAACAAGATAGTTCTTACCGCTTCCATTTTCTCGAACGTCAGCAATAAGCTTACGAACAACATCCAACTGATGATAGCGAGGGAAAATAACTTTTTTTACAATCTTAGCTTGTTCTTCGCCGTTTTCATCAATGTAATTTTCTTCATGTTTGTCAAAATGAATAAACTTCTGAAGAATATCCAACAGCTTATCGTTCTGGAGTACTTCTTTCCAGATGTATGAAGTTACATAATCATCAGCCACACTTTGAGGGTTTCCAGCACCACCGTCTACGCCAGGACCATTTGAGCCTTGATTGAATGGCAGAAAGTCATCATCCTTTATAGGCTTTTTTGTAGCCATAAAAGCGTTATACAAATCAATACAAAAATAAACTAAGATTCTATGATTAAGCTTGAAGCAACTTTCTTTTGCATCACGGTCATTTATCCATTGTATTTTTGCTTTATCACAGCTTTGTCTTGTAAGCTGATTTTTCAGTTCAATTGCAATAAGAGGAATTCCATTTACTGCAAGCATCATATCTACAGAGTTGTTATTTTCTGTAGTATAATGCCATTGCCGAATACAATGACAGACATTCTGTTTATAGTGTTCTACTGAGCTTGGATTTAGGGAGTTTTCAGGCTTAAAATAGCAGACCTTAAATTCAATTCCTAGATGTTTAAATCCATGGCGCAAAACAGAAATAAGTCCATCATTATTTACAGCATCTTCAAAAGACTGGTAAAAAGCATGTTCTGTGTTTGCAGGATTCATTTTTTCAAAACGTGCCCAGGCTTTTGGCTGTGTATCGCGAACAAAACCAATAAGTGTTGCAATATCAAGAGCGTAGCCGTCTGCATTGCCAGCGCGGTAACCAGAATCATAAGCCTGAAGCCAGCCACCTTCTTTAGAGATTAAATACTTTTCAATGTCTGCTTCGAACTGTCTTTCGCTGTCTGCCATATTGGATTCCTATTTCTTTCCCAATTTCTGTATTTCATTAATAAGCAAATCCACATTGCACATACTGTAATCAGAAGAATCTGTGTTTTTATTCCTTACTCTTAATTTTTCTGCGTTTTCTAAAGCAATATCAATCTTATCTTTTAGCATTGCATAGATATCATTTTTATCAAGCCATTTCTGTTTTTTACAATAGTTTGGAATATGTTTACACAATTCTTCTATAAATTTATTTTGATTTTGATAAGTTTGTTTTGGTAAGCAATAATGGAGTAAAAACCATATTTCAAAACATGGCATAGAGTCAGCAATTTCTATACCTTGTTTTTTTAATTTTTCAGGATTATTAATCAAATCAATAGTTGATTTAGGAAGATTTTGTGTCAATAAAACATCTCTGTCAAAAACAAGCCAGACATAATCATAAACACTTGTTTTCTGTTCTTTTTTTGCATAATCCAACAAAGATTGTAAATTACTATGTTTAGGAAGAGCTGGCTTTATAATTAATGTAGTATATTTTTCTAAGCCTTTAAGGCGTTCAAAATATATCTTTTCTGTTGTTCCTTCAACAACAAGCAATAAATTGTTTTTTACTGGTTTATTCTTCTTCGCTCTTGCCATTAAACAAATCCTTCAATTTTTGAATATCAATATTTGGCAAAGCACCAAATTTTCCGGCTTGATATAATTTCTTACGAGATGTTTCTTTTCTAATTCCTGAATAATCAGAAACCGAATCATATATACTATTTCCATTCTCAGTTTTTCCACAAAACCAAATTTCATCATCCAATAATAAACCAGAATCAAGCAGCTCTTGATTATGAGTTGTAAACAGTAATTGAGATTTCTTTGATAATTCAATAAACAATCGTAGAAAAGCTTCAACTAAATCTTGATGTAAAGAAGATTCCAATTCATCAATAATAGCTATACTTGATATGCAAGAATCGACAAGAGGTTTTACAAGCTCTAACATTCTAATTGTTCCAGAAGATTCTAATCCCAAAGGTAATGGGTAATCTTGGTTATTATAATGATGAGAAACAGTTGCACGTCGAGTGACAGATTGTTCATTATCAACTTCTCTCTTTGTTATTTTTATATTCGAAATAGAACCAAAATCTGCATAAGACAAAAAAACAGTTGCTTTTTTATTAAATGAATCATCTTCATCAAGATCTTTTAAAAGGGACTGAGAAACATCATTTGAATAGATTCCTGTGTATCCATTAAATATTGTTGCTATATATGCAAAAACATCTTTGATAACAGAAAGATTAGTTTTTGAACTTGCTGAAATAATAGTACAGTTAGGAAGTATTATGTCTTCAAGAGCTTTTTTAGGACCTTTTATAGAAGGACCCCATTCTATTTTGTCTTCATAGCGATTAAAAACCAATCTTGGAAGATTTTTCGGATAATAGTTTAGTGATTCTTCTACAATTTGTTTGCGATTTAATTTTAAATGATAACTATATTTTATGTAACGCTTTTCTTCTCTATTTAAAACATAAAAATTTAAATCAAATTCCCCGCAAATAGAATTTTGATCAGTATTTGTAAAAAGAAAAGGAACTAGACGAATTTCTGAATCTGGTTTACTCGAATAAAATGAGAATGTCATAAATTCAAGATAGAATTTTAAAGCAAGTGCAATATTTGATTTACCGGATGCATTTGCTCCATAAATACAGGCAAATTTTAAAAGCTTTGTTCCTTCAATATCAATATAATGAAGGCTATCAGTCTCATCATAATTTGTAGGCTCAAAACTAATAGTTTGTTTTTCACTTATTGAATATGTGTTAGCAATAGAAAAATCAATAATCATAGAAACTCCCTGTCATATACTATATTATCGAAAAAAAATAGTAAAAGTAACGCTATATTTGCAGATTTTATGCAAATTTTTGATTACTTTTACTATATAATACTAAAAACTTCTACTTCTAACTATATTTATGAATCTGGTATATTGTACATTCTCAAAATAATTTTACAAATATATTATTTATTATAATACCTATAATAGCTCCCAAAATTAATAAGATAATATCTTTGAGAAAAGACATTATCTTATTCTTTCTTTCCTTTCGTGATTTTTTAGTCATTAATTCAAAATAATGAATTGCCTGATTTGTAATATCTAATCTATTTATTCCATTTGCGATATCTTCTTCAAATGTTATTAAATTATTCGATTGCAATTCCTCTAAAGATTTTATAAATTTTGAATGTTCTGAATCTTCTAGTTTTTCAATATAATTAGATAATTCAATAATTTTAATTTCATCTCCACTATCTAGATATGTTAATATCAGTTTTAGTGTTTTTTCTGCTTGCTGTGTCAGTTCCATATTTACACACTCCTTTTGCCTGTTACAACTTCAAAAATGAGTGATTTTTTATATTCTGATAAATCCTCAATGAGAGATTCTTTTTCAGCAATAAGGCTGTCAATTTCTACACATTGTTTATCGAGCATTTTTACAATGGATTCTTGCTCTAATAAAGTGTTGAATAAAATTGGCGTATTTTCTACTTTTTCTTTTGTATAATGCTGGATAGTTGCTCGATTACAAATGCTATCTATATATCCCAAATGATAAATTGCAAAAAGCCAATAATAGAGATATTTGTTATAACCATTTGACTTACATCTACAACGTAAAACGGAATTTTGCATATAACAAGGAGAAAACTCGTTTCGATATATGCAAGCTGTTCCAGCTAAACCGCCTTCCATTAGAAGAACATCTCCATTCAAAAGCAGGTATTCCTTTTTTTCAGAATCATTAAAATACATTTGTTTGTTAACTTCTGTATTAACACCAAGCCATTTTATATTTGCTGCACAAAGGTAGTTTTCAAGGGTATCTGAATCAGAATTTTGCTTTGGAGCAATCATTTTTCCTAAAGTTACGTTATATAATTGCTTTATAGTTGTTATCTGCCATCTATCCGGTATCTCACCAATCCATTCAATTCCACTGTCTTTCTTTTTGCAATCAAGATTTTTACCAGTAACTGCTTCAAATATTACAGATTGTTTCCAAGCTTTGTATTCTTCAATAGATTTTGTTGCTTCATCAATTATTGAATCTATTTCTGAACATTTTTTTTCTAGAAAATCAGCAATCTTCTTTTGTTCTGAAAGTGGAGGTAATGGAATTTTTATAGATTT
>CAMJMF010000083.1 GCA_946406925.1 uncultured Spirochaetales bacterium
TGCGAAACATATTTGTCCTCGCTCATTCCTGCAAGTGCCAAAATTTTTCCTGCAAGGATAACACCCTGACCGCCGAATCCGGCAAAAATAATTTCTGTAGTCATTTCTGTTCTCCTTACTTGTTTACTACGCCGGCTTTTGGCTGTGCGGCTTCTGGAATAACTCCAGCAGGAATGTCACGGAGTACTCCGAGCGGATAATACGGTTCCATTGCGTCTCTTACCCAGTCTGCGGCTGTTGTTGGTTCAACACCCCAGTTTGTAGGACACATTGAAAGGATTTCTACAAACGAGTAGCCCTTGCCTTCACGCTGATATGTCAAAGCCTTTTTGATTGCGGCTTTTGTCTGATTGATGTGCTTAACATCATAAACAGCACAGCGCTCAATATATTTTGGCTCAACCAAAGTATTCAAAAGTTCAGCAGCGCGGATCGGGTAACCTACATCATCAGCATTTCTTCCGAAAGGTGTAGTCTTTGTAACCTGACCAACCAAAGAAGTTGGTGCCATCTGACCGCCTGTCATACCGTAAATAGCGTTATTGATAAAGATTACGCTGATGTTCTCGCCACGGTTTGCAGCATGAACTGTTTCGCCTGTACCGATTGCAAGAAGGTCACCGTCGCCCTGATAGCAGATAACAGTCTTGTCTTTTTGTACACGCTTCATACCTGTTGAAACAGCAGGAGCGCGACCATGAGCGGCTTCTACAGAGTCAACATCAAGATAGTTGTATGCAAAAACAGCACAGCCAACTGGAGCAACAAGAAGAACATCTTCCTGAATGCCCATTTCATCAATAACTTGTGCAATAAGCTTATGAACGATTCCATGACCACAACCTGCACAGTAGTGTGTCTTTACGTTCTTCATTGATTTAGGAAATGAATATATCTTAGACATAACTTTTAACCTTCTCTAAAATAACATCGAGCTTCGGAATAATTCCGCCTGGTTCGCCATAGAAATCACATTCAGACTTTTTCTTGCCAGAGTACAGGCGTACGTCCTGGGCAAACTGTCCCATGCTCATTTCTACTGTCAAAACTTTCTTTGCTTTCTCACAAGCTGCTTCGAGAGCATCTTCAGGGAAAGGCCACAATGTAATCGGTCTGAAAAGACCTGCTTTAATGCCCTGCTCGCGCAGAACTTTTACTGCTTTTTTGCAGACACGGGCACATGTTCCGTAGCCGCAAAGAACAACATCAGCATCATCGCACATGAAATTTTCGTATTTAACTTCGTTTTCAGCGATTGCCTTGTAGTTAGCAAAAAGCTTGTTCTTAACGTGGTCGTTAAGCTGAACATCGTTTGCAAGTCTGAGCGAAGCGATAATGTGAGCGTCTCTGTCTTTTGTTTTGCCTGTCAAAGCCCATGGTTTTGCAGGAAGTTCTTTCAAAGGTTCAGGAAGAACGCAAGGCTCAGCCATCTGTCCGAGATAACCGTCACCAAGAAGCATTACAACAACGCGGTATTTATCAGCAATTTCAAAAGCTTTTACTGTGTAGTCAGCAAGTTCCTGTACAGTGCCTGGAGCCAAAACTACAACGTGATAGTCGCCGTTTCCGCCGCCGCGTGTAGCCTGAAAATAGTCACCCTGAGCACCGGCAATGTTACCCAAACCAGGGCCGCCGCGCATCATGTTTACGATAACAGCAGGAAGCTGTGCACCGCTCAAATAAGAGATTCCTTCCTGTTTAAGAGAAATTCCAGGAGAAGAAGATGAAGTCATTACACGTGCACCAGCTGCAGATGCACCCATAACCATGTTGATTGCAGCGAGCTCAGACTCAGCCTGCAAAAAAGTTCCGCCAACTTCAGGCATTCTTTTTGAAAGATAAGCCGGAATTTCGTTCTGCGGTGTAATAGGATAAGCAAAGTAATAGCGGCAGCCAGAAAGAACAGCTGCTTCGCCGATTGCTTCGTTTCCTTTCATCAATATTTTCTTGCTCATAGTATCACCCTACGTCCTTAATTTTTTTCGATTTCAACAGCGCAGTCAGGACACATAGTTGCACAGAAAGTACATGCTATACACGAACTTTCATCGTTGCAGACAGGATAATGCACCCCCTGTCCGTTTGTGTCTTTTGACATTTCAAGAATTTTCTTGGGGCAAGCACGAATACAAAGACCGCAACCCTTACACTTTTCTACGTTAATAATTGGCTTTCCTGCCATGTATAAACCTCCCATAAGAGATGATAATAAGAATATATTGAAAAAAAATATATTATTCAATTGGTAAATTGCAATTTTCTTCAGTTTTACTAAAGTTTTTCTAGTAAAACTGAAGTTTTTATATTGTAAATACGAAAAACAAGCAATAATCTGCGTTTTTTCTATATTTATCAGCATTGCGATTTCTCTAAAGCTTATTTGCAAAAATCAACAATCTATGATACTCTGAATAAAATGTTTTAAATCTAAGAAAACAGAGGTGCAATTTATGCAGATACTGGAATCAGCAGAAGATTACCTTGAATCTATACTTATGCTCAAAGAAAAGAACGGCTTTGTCCGCTCTATAGATGTTGCCACAGAATTAGGTGTAACAAGACCCAGCGTAAGCTATGCAATGAAAAGACTGCGTGAAAACAATTACATACTCTTTGATGAATCTGACAGAATTTCTTTAACAGAGAAAGGACTCGAGATTGCTGAAAAAATTTACACACGCCACAAGGTTTTAACAAAAATCTTAGTTGATATCGGTGTAGACGAAAAAATAGCGCGTGAAGACGCCTGCAAAATTGAGCACGATATAAGCCAGGAATCATTTGACGCACTGCTTAAACACTTATATGAGCATTCAGAGAAAAAATAGAACCTAAACAGATTTAAAAAGCTTTATTGCACCGGCTTGTATCAGCTGACTGCTATTTCAGTTTTGAAGTGCGCACAAGCCAGATACGGCCGGAAGCAAAGCCCCACTTTTCAGAAAGATAGCTGTCAAGCTTTACAGCAGCATTATAGAATTCCCTGCCTTCTGTTTCCAAAACATAATTTACAAGTTCAGGGCACTTCTCGTTTATTGTCCGTTTTGTAGCCAAAACTTTTGTAAAGTAATCGGCAACTTCACTTAACTGCTGCTGCAGAAGATAAGCCATAAATTCATTTTCAATCAGATAAGTATCTTTAATATCATAATTGAGCGAAGGCGTTACACTGAAATATTTAAGTAGAAATTCAAGGCTTGTTCTGTCACACTGTGAATAGACATTTGAAACTTCATGCCTGAAATCGGAATTTGTAAAATATATGCAGTGAAGCCCTTCATGGGCTATAAATTTCCATCTGAGATAATTGCTTGATTCCTGAGAAATTGAAAGCAAAGCGCCCAGCCCTGCGCTGTAAGAGCCGTCATTTCTTACAGTGATAATTCCATGTCCTATAAGAATATCGCGGAGCATTATCTCATATTCATTAAGAGGAAAATTATTCACTCTTGCAAGTTCAAAAAAGTTTGCAAGGCTTTCTGCACGGTAATCATGTGCGTTAAAACCATGCTGATTTTTCATTACTGAATCAGAAACAAGCTTACCTGTATAGCCGGCTTTTTCAACAAAAAAAGCAAGCCTTTTGAAAAGCAGATCTTGAATTTCATAATTTCTGGTATCAAAGAACAGAATATTCGGAAACTGCTCCCATGAAAAAACTTCAAAATCGTCGCGGCGCCATGCTGATTTAGGCCAGTCTGCAATAAGACCAGGTTCGGCAACAATAGGCGCCAACGGAGTTTCTACATCAACAGGAAGCACTGGCTCGTAAATCAAGCCCGAAACAAGCGAGCTTCCGTTGATTATTGAAGCTGTCTGCGGAGCGTCTGCTTTCTGAAGCAAAGACGGATAAAGCGTTATGTTCTTTTGATGCGGCGCAATCTGAATGTCAATTCCTGTGCCGCCTACATTAAGCCGTATAATCTGTTTTGCATATTTTGCTATAAGAACCGGATCTTCTGTAAGCTGAACCGTAAGTTTCATTGCAGGCCGGCTGGTTATATCAACAGGGTTGGTAATTTCTCCTGTTACGCCGCCTTCAGAATTAAAGCCGAACCAAGCTGCCTCACCTTTTGTTGACCAGCCGATTCTGGCGTTCACAATTTCAGCAGATTCAATTTTCGTTGCGACGTCTGAATAAACAAAAAAGCCGCGAACAATTTTGTTTTTCGGTACAGCAATTGAAAGGCACAAAGTATTTTCAGCCTTACCCGAAACAAAGGGGTGGCTTCCAAGAGTTTTTGCAAGCTTAAAAGGCGCTACAAAATCTTCGTCAAAGAGCCAGCCCAAACAAAACTTAGGCTGTTCCGCTGAGCCTTTTGCAAAAGAGATTTTTATTTCGAGTGCTTTTCCGTCACAAATTCTGTCGCTGCATTCGTCAAATGCAAAATACATGTAGCCGGAATTCTGTTTTTTGGTAATTTCTGCTGACTCAGCATTTTTATTCAATGCATAAAGAGGTATTTTTGCTGTATCAGCCTGAGCAGTAAGGACACTGGCAGTTTTTTTTGTGCATGAAAAACACAAGGCACTGCAGATAATTAACACAAACACTTTTAACAATTTCATAAAAACCTCTTTAATAAATCATAAAAAAAGAGCATATTTCATTCAATGAAAACATTCAAGATTGCAGCATTGATTCCACACGGAAACATTCAGACCAGGCTACAACAAGAACAGAACGAATTCTGCAGACGGGCTGACATCATAAAAGCCGCGCCTTTTTTGTGCATTCTTGAAAAGCTGAAACCTGACAGACAGAACGATTTGGTTTTATCTGAATATTCCAAATTATTCCGGTCATTAACAGCCGTTCCTGAACTTTCACCATTAAAGATTGCGCATTTTAGAGCTTTTAGAAATCTTAATGATGAAATATCTCTAAATTTATCGGAAGAAACATTCAAAGTTGGCAGTTTTTTGTATAAAACAGGCGAATTATTGTACGGTTCTGCTGAAATAAAAGCCCTGAAAGACCCACAAAATGCCGTTTCTGCGCAATCTCTGCATTTTGCTGATACAGAGCCAGCTGAAACAGGAAGCGAGAAAATTCCGCTGAAGGTCTTTCAGATTGCAGTCTTTTCTATAAAAGAAGAGAATAATTTAATAACATGGCACGCTGAAGCAGCCAAATGGCTCCGCTATTAAGCACAAGTGACTGCAAAATGCAGGGAACTTGAACACATGCTTAAAAAGTGGTATTAATTGAAATTATGAAAACTCAATTGATTAAAGATTTGCTTGTTTCAGAACCGGACGGACGGACGGTTACGGTATGCGGTTGGGTGCGCACAATGCGCGACTCAAAGAACCTTTGCTTTATTCAGGTCAACGACGGCTCTTGTTTTGCCAGTGTACAGTTGACTTTTGACCGCAATAATCCAGGCAATGCAAATTCTAATGATATAGAAGCTGCTTTCAAGAAAATCTCTACAGGCGCATCAATCAAGGCTACAGGTGCAATTATTCCTTCGCCGGCTTCTGGTCAGGCTATTGAAATTACTTTGCAGACAATCGAAGTTTTAGGCGAATCACCTTCTGATTATCCGTTGCAGAAAAAAGGACATTCTGTTGAATTCTTGCGCGAAATTGCACACCTGCGCCCGCGCACAAACATGATCGGTGCAGTTGCCAGAATGAGAAGCCAACTTGCTTTTGCTGTGCACACATTCTTTCAGGAGCGCGGCTTTCAGTATTTCAACGCTCCTCTTATTACCTGCAGTGACTGCGAAGGCGCAGGCGAGATGTTCCAGGTTACAACACTTGATTTGAAACGCATCGCTGAAGAAGGCGTAAAAGCCGGCGCAAAAGGCATGGACGTTTCTAAAGCAGGAAACCTCGTAGATTACAGCAAAGACTTCTTCGGCAAGGCTGCAAACCTGACAGTTTCAGGCCAGCTTGAAGCAGAAACTTATGCTACTGCCCTTTCACGCGTATACACATTCGGTCCGACTTTCCGCGCTGAAAATTCAAACACACCAAGACACCTTGCTGAATTCTGGATGATTGAACCTGAAATGGCTTTTTATGAGCTTGAAGACGACATGGACATCGCCGAAGAATTCGTAAAATATCTTTTAAACTGGGCTCTCACAAAATGTGCTGAAGACATGGCATTCTTTGACAGCCGCATTCAGAAAGGTTTGATTGAAACTCTGACACATGTAGTTAATTCAGACTTTGTGCGCATTACTTACACAGACGCAATCAAAGAACTTGAGAAAAACAACGACAAGTTTGAATTCAAGGCTTATTGGGGCTGCGACCTTCAGACAGAACATGAACGCTATCTTACAGAACAGACTTTCAAAAAGCCTGTAATGGTTTACGACTATCCAAAAGAGATTAAGGCTTTCTACATGAAGCTTAACCCGGACGGAAAAACAGTACGCGCTGTAGACGTGCTTGTGCCTGGCATCGGCGAGCTTATCGGCGGTTCAGAGCGCGAAGCAGACTACGACAAGCTTGTAGGACGCATCAAAGAACTCGGCATGAACCCAGAAGATTACTGGTGGTACCTTGATCTCCGCAAGTACGGAACAGTGCCACACTCTGGCTTCGGTCTTGGCTTTGAGCGCCTTATCCGCTACGTAACAGGAATGGGCAACCTCCGCGATGTAATTCCATTCCCGCGCGCACCAAAACTCGCTGATTTCTAACAGATTATCAGATTAATTTGAAAAGCACTTTGCAATAGCAGGGTGCTTTTTTTTTGCGTTATGCCCTGCAATTGCGCACAAGATTGCGGCAGATTATTGAACGAAAGTGTACACTTTCATAGGTTCTTCTTTGCCGCGGATCTGTGCATTGTCTACAAAAGTGAGCGGCTTTGAGCCGGCAATTTTTTCCGCAGAAGCAGCAGAAATAAGCAGGTCTGTCTTGTAGGTTTTGCACAGCGATTCAAGACGGCTTGCAGTGTTTACAGTGTCGCCTATTACAGTATATTCCATGCGGTTTTCTGCGCCGATTGTGCCGGCAAATACAGACCCAGTGTGAATACCAATGCCGAAATGCACTTCAGGACGCCCTTCAGCCAAGAATTCGCGGTTTAACTCCACAAGAGCGTGTCTCATATCGCATACAGCATTAAATGCATCCTGCGCACTGTTTGCCGACTCAACCGGTGCGCCAAAAATTGCCATTATAGCGTCGCCAATATACTTGTTGATTATTCCATGGTGCGATGCAATGCATTTTCCAAGCACAGTAAAGTACCTGTTCAAAAGCGAAACAACTTCCGCCGCTTCCATTTTTTCGCTCATTGCAGTAAAGCTTCTTATATCGCAGAAAAGCACCGTAACTTCGCGGGTTTCGCCGCCCAATGCCGCACCAAGCGAAGCCTTGCCTGCCCCGGACATAAGATAATCACGAACTTCGGGGTCTACAACCTTTCCGAAAGTGTCGCGCATGAATTCTTTTTCAAGTAGAGAAGCTGCCATGTCGTTAAAACTGTCAGCAAGAGTGCCAAGCTCGTCAGCCGTAACAACAGGCACGCGGCTCTTATAGTCACCCGCCTTTATTTTTTCAGCGGTAGCCGTCAGTGCATTCAGCGGATTTAGGATAATCTTTGAAAGAGAAATCGTGATTATAAAGGCAAAGGCAAGTATCAGCCCGGAAATAATGATAATTCCGCCGTTTACCGGTATACCGTTATTCATATAGACCGCAATAAGGCTTGTAAGCAGCAGTACAATCGGGAAAACAGACGACACCATAAAGCAGAATATCATAAGGTGCCTGAACGAAGGACGGAAAGAAAAAGAAGCCCGCTGTATATGCCCGTCCGGGAAAATACGCGGAAGCATGATACTGCGGTTCAAAAGCTCAATAAGAAGATAAGAGATTGTCCATGCCGTCATGCCTGTAAAAAGCGAATAACCCCAGCTTGAAATAAGAATAGATTTTACCTGTATACCAAGTTTTAATTTTGCATAAATTACAAATGGAATTTCAATAAAGTAATAGAGGTTCCAGCCTATTACAGAAGAAAGCGAAAAAACAGACGGAATTTCTGCAACATTTTTTGCGATTTTCTCTTCTGATTTGAATATTCTCTCTGAATATATGATGCAGACAAGAGCAGGAACTAAAAACGCAAAAACCATAGCCGCATTGGAAATTTTGTTGCTGTCAAGAAAGGCAAGCCACTTATGCATACTTTCAATCTCAAAAAACGGAATAGTAGCAAGGTTTGCGACGACAACTGCAACAGCATTTGCCATTACAACAACAAGCCCATAAAGCCTAAGCATTTTGCTGATAAATTTTTTATCTAAATTCATAGCGCAATTCTAGCACATTTTTCGGATTTTAATAACCCTTATAACCTCAGCCCTTCTGGAAAAGCTGTTTTTCGCATACAGTTCCACATTTTGTCGATGTACGAAAGTGTGTAATAGTTCTCGTAATAATGGTAGAAAAACGCGCCTTTAAGCGTCATTCTGTATATGCCGTCAGTTTCAGTAACAAAGCCGAAAAGTTTTGCAAGCCGCGCCTCAAAGCCGTACTTCTTTTTCAGTGGCACACCGAAAAACTGCTCAAATTGGGCTGAATCAACCTGCGTACTGTATGCTGTCCAGAACAGATAATACATCATGCGCTGGCGCAGCGTAAAACGGATTGTAAGCGCAGTCGGAAGTTTTCCGTCTTCAATTCGCTTAATGTATTCTTGTACCGAAAACGTGTTTATCTTAAAGCTGTCTTTAAGAAGCGTAGTCGCAGAACAGCCGAAACCGAGAAAATTGTCGCGCGTCATAGATGAATAGCGTATATCTTCGCCTTTTGAGAAAGTCCAGATTGAGCTCCGCACAAAGCCACGGCTAAGGCAGTAATTCGTTATATCGTCAAGCAGCCGGCGTTTTTCGTTTTTCTTCATAACAGGAATGCCGCTTGTGGTAAACGAAAAATCAATAAACGGATAAATCGCAATGTGGTTCGCACCGCACTCAAAAGCCATGTCTATGTCGCTTTTAAGCTCGTCATAAGTCTGCCCCGGCAAGGCAAAGATAAAATCAAAAGAGACTGTCTCAAACCGAACCTTAGCAAGCACCTCTTTCAGCGAAACCGCGTCAACAGCCTTGCGCCCTAAAACAGACTGGTATTTTTCCTGAAAAGACTGAATGCCGATGCTGATTTTTGTAACGCCCGCACTTTTAAGCGATGCAAGGATTTCAGGCGTTACATTGTCAGGGTGCAGTTCAACGCCGATGCCCTCTGTAACAATAAAATGCTCATTGACAGCATCAATGATTTCGCTGAGGCGCTCATGTGCAAGAGCCGGTGTGCCGCCGCCGAAATAAAGGCTGGTAACTTCTTTGCGTGTACCCACACCTTTCTGCCCGCTCTCCGCTCTCTGCCCGTCTCCGTCTGCAACCATGTGAATCTCTTTTATAAGATAATCAATATAGGCATTGCATTTTTCTGGCGTGTACAATTCCTTGCAGTACGGGCAGAACGAACAGATGCTTTTGCAGAACGGAATATGAACATAAAGACCGAGATTCTGCAAATTCTCATAGTCTAAAACAGAGTCATAGTCATCCGTAAAAATAAAGGGCTTAAAGCTACGCGTCAGGTAGTCTCTCGTTAAAGTAGTTATCAGGCTCATAATTATACGTATTTTAAATAGGTTCTAAGCATTTCCAAAATGATTTTTATGTTTCCTCTGAACAGCAGAGTATACTCTGCCACAAAAAAATAACCGCACTGGTCGCAGAGCCCAGGCACAGAAATGCATCTGCCGCACGTGCTAAGCACTCCGTTTTCCATTACAACGCACTGCCAGCACGGCGTAGGAAACGTGTTGTTTATAAGATACGGAAACGCGCTTTTCAAATTGAATATGGGCATGCCCTCGTCCATCATACGCGAGATTGTGTCGCAGCACGCCTGCTTTTCTTCTTTAGAAAGCTGAAGCTCCGCAGTGTCAGGGTAAGGCGTATGAAAATTGAATGAAACCGCACGCACGTTATTAAGCTCATGCGCCTTACGGCACACGCTTTCGATTGTATCTTTGTTTATCTGGTTTACCGCCATGTAAAAGCAGATGTTGTCACTTGTGGCGTGCTCTATGTTGTTCATTATTGTGTCGTATGTGTCACCGCGGATAATGTTGTGCCGCTCTCTGTCGCCGTCAAGGCTTAAGAGAATCAAATCAGCTTCCGGCAGGTCAACCGGGTGAGTTCCGTTTGTAACTACATTGACAATCAGAAAGCCCATTGCTTTTGCCTCTATAACAAGGTCGCGGATTGTTTTTCCGCTGTCTTTCCACATAAAGGTTTCACCGCCGCAGAAAAACAGAATGCGCACACCCATACCGTAAAGCTGCTGCATTTCAGCCTTTATCTGTGTATACGGGTGAATAACGCCTGTAATGTTGTTCACCGAACAATGCCTGCACGAAAGGTTGCATTTGTCTGTAACAATGACTGTACCTAAAATCGGGTCTTTTTTATGGAATAAAACGGTCTTTATGCCGAATGACGCAAGCTGAAGGAATGATGAAACTTCCATAATGGGCAAATCTTATAGGAAATCAGATGCATGTACAATAGCTTGAAAAAGTATTGATAAGCAAAATCAGCAGAGCCCCCTCTCGATGAATTCCGTTCAGCAAAACGGCTTCACCCGGCGGGCTCTGGTGTTTTCACATGCAATAGTTTTGCAAACATCGTTATAAAAAATTTCTTTTATCGCTGTCTTCCAACTCAAAATGTTCTTGGTACAAAGAGTATAATTTTTTTCTTGACTTTGCGGTTTGCATACTGTAAATTGAAAACGGTAAGTCCTTGCCAATCAAGGCGACAGGCAACTTGAGTGTCTGTTAGGCGTTTTAAAGCAGTGTGTCGAATCTGGAAGTGCGGTGCTCTGCATAGTCTTCGATGGTTCTCCAAGCATGCCAGAAGCCAGATGTAGGTTGATTTCAACCGAAGGAAAATGGAAGATGGAAAGTCCCGCGATTGGCGCGGGGCTTTTTTCTTTCTATAAGGAGAAAAATGGGAGATATCCTAACATCAGCAAACGCCTATTCCAATTTACTCGATATAGAATATCAGCTTATCTTAGGACGAAAAAACAAAACAGCAGCTCTTTCAATCTTTTTTGATGAGAGCCAGTTCTTTCATTTGGCAGGGCTTCAATATCTTACAGACAGAGTTACAATTTTATTTGGTGACAGAGCACAATTATTTAAAAGAATTCTTAGCGGTAAGATAACCAGCCAACAGATAGAATCATCTTCTTTTTACCCTGAAATAAAAGACCGTATCGATTTTCTTGCATATCTTGAATCTATCATGGATAGCAATAAAACTATTTTCAAATACAATCCAAAATTAGAACTCTTTTCAGCAATTCAAGCCGATTTTTTAATGAAAAATGAAATTAAAATGAGAAATATTTTTACATTCCTATCATTTGATAAAATAACTGGAAAATATTTCTGCCGCTCATTTTTCCCACAGACAGACAAAGATTATTCAGAAAGACAGACAACTTGGACTCTTCTCTACAAGAAAAAGATTAATAAATCAACAAATACAGAAACAGTTCTTTATAATCGATTACGAAAATAAAACACATTTGAAAACGGTTAAATACGGTAGTAGAAACAGGAAATCAGATGCATGTACAATAGCTTGCAAAAGTATT
>CAMJMF010000084.1 GCA_946406925.1 uncultured Spirochaetales bacterium
GCTTTACGTCAAAAAGTGTTGCAACATAATGAACATTTTTGTTTTGATCCAGTTTTATACTCAAGAATATATTGTCCTTAAAACATTTTATAAGTTCAATCTGCCCATCATTTATTCCTGCATAATCGGGGTTTGTAATTATTTCTGGAATATAATCAAGATATTTTGCAGCAGTATAATGCTTTCTTTTTAATAAATGTGCCAAAAGTCCTTTTGAACGATAAACTTTAATTTTCTGGTTTTGAATATTCAAGAAACACTTAAGGGGTTCGGGAATCTCTGCTACAAAAATCAATTTGTCTAATGGCATAAAATAATGCTATCAGATTAAGAGCATTTTATCTAGAGCGCAATTTTTTTAACATCAATACAAAATAAGTTTTCCTCAATTTTAGGGAACTTTTACAGCCGTTTCACAGCAAAAAGTTCCCTAAAATGCAATATCTAACAGGAGCCATGTCCGCTGAGGGCGGCTTCTACTGAGTCAATGACAAAATCAGGGGTAGAAGCGCCGGCGGTTAAGCCTACTCTGCTTAATGAAAAAAACTCGGCAGGTATTTCTTTTGCAGTTTCAATCAAAGCTGAATGAGCACACAATTCCTGGGCTGTTCTAAGCAGGCGCTTAGTATTTGCAGAATGCCTGCCGCCAATCACCAGAATGCCGTCAACATCTTTGCAAAGTTCTATCAACGCGTTCTGCCTTTCATTTGTTGCAGGGCATATTGTGTTAAGCACAACAAGCTGCTCGTTTTTAGCCTTTAATGCAGCCGCAATTGCGTCATATTCATTTTTAGAGATTGTGGTCTGGCTTAAGAGCACCGACTTTTCGGGCACATGCTCTACAGCTTCTGCGTCTTCTTTGTGTTCTATTACAATGCATTCAGCGCCAGACGCGCGGGCATAACCGCTTATACCGGCAACTTCACCATGATTTTTGTCACCGGCAAGAAAAACCGTATAGCCTTTTCCGGCATAGTCTGCAGCCCGCTTCTGGCTGGATAAGACGCGCGGACAAGTTGCATCAATCACAGTCACGCCCTTCTTTTTCAGATTTTCCATAATCTGCGGTGGCACGCCGTGAGCGCGCACAATAACAACCGACTGTCCGTCTGACACAAAATCACTTGCGTCTTCTTTCAAGACGTTTACGCCCTTTTCAGACAATGCCTCAAGCGCCGAATTATTGTGAATCAGCGGCCCTAAAGTGAATATTTTCTTATCGGGGTTTTCTATGCAGGCAAGTTCAGCTGTTTCTACAGCGCGCCTGACTCCCATGCAATAACCTAAAATTTCAGCCTTTTTAATAACCATGTTTTAAGCATAGCAAAAAAAAGCCCGAAAGACCAGTAATCTTTCGGGCTTTAATTAAGTGTTATTCAGCACTTAACTTATACAGTCTGCTTTACCTCATCAGAAGGTTTCCAGTTTCTTCTGCAAAGACAGGCGAAAGAACCTGCAATGTAGATTGTTGAATAAACGCCGGAAATCATACCTACAGCCAATGCAAGAGCAAAGTCCTTCATTGAGCCTGTTGTAAAGATATAAAGCGAAAGAACAGCAAGCAATGTTGTTACTGTTGTGATAATTGTACGAGAAATCATTTCACTCTGAGAAAGATCCCAGATGTCTTTGAATGATTTAAGATTGCAGATTTTGATGTTTTCACGGATACGGTCAAGAACAACAACAGTATCGTTGATTGAGTAACCGATGATTGTCAAAATAGCTGCAACTGTAATAGAAGAGAATTCCATCTGTGTGAATGTAACAAATGCAACCATAATCAATGCATCGTGAATAATTGCAAGAACAGCTGCAAGAGCCAAATCCCACTTAAAGCGGATTGTTGCATACACACAAATCAAAGCCAAAGTTGCAAGAACAAGAACGATAGAACCTAAAACCAATCCTTTTGAGAAATTAGAACCGATAAAGTCTGTCTTTACAACTGCAATATTGTCTTTGCCGAATTTAGCAGACAATGCATTGTAAATCTGGTTTCTTCTTGTATTGCGGATTTCTTTGTCTTTGCCGTCATCTCCGGCACGAATCTGGAATGCAACATCATTGCCTGTGCCGGTAACTTTTACAGAAATGCCTTCAAGGCTGCTCAATGAATCACGAACTTCATCAACAGTTGCCAGAGGCTTGTCACCAGCTTTGTAGAGGCTGAGCGGTGTCTTTGAAAGAACAGAAGAAACTTCTGAGTTTGCAAACAAACCGATTGCAGATTCTGAACCAGAAACAAGAGCTGTTGCCTTAACACCGTCTACAGAATTGAGCGATGCAACCATTTCACTGATTGTCTGGTTCTGTCCGTAATAAAAAGGAATTGTATCATTATCTGCTGCGCCGGTAATAACCAAAGTTACACCAGAAGAAGCTGTTTCAACACTTACGCTTGAAGCACCTTCATAAGTCAGGCTGATAGCAGGAGGAACAATGCGGACTTCCTGAATTAAACCCGGCTTGAAATCAATACCAAAATTGATTCCACGAGTAAAAACGGAAACAATTCCAAGTGCAATAATTGCACAACTTAAAATTACGCATGGAATATATGCTTTACTAAAATGAATAATCTTTTTCATTATTTTACACTCCAGCCGATACTGAGTTTCTCTTTACGCATAACGTCTGTGTTGAAGTCAAACATAAGATGAGAAACAACCAGTGCAGTAAATACTGATGAAATAACACCGATTGACAAGCTGACAGCAAAACCCTGAATTGTACCAGTTCCAAGCATAGAAAGGAACAAGGCAGCAATCAATGTAGTGATGTTAGAGTCCAAAATAGCCCAAAGTGCGTGGTCGAAACCAGCAGCAATTGAAGCTGCGCGGCTCTTGCCAAGTCTGCGCTCTTCTTTGATACGCTCAAAAATAATTACGTTGGCGTCAACAGCCATACCGATTGTCAAAATCATACCGGCGATACTTGAAAGTGTTAATGTCAATCCCATTGCAGACAAGAACGAGAACATGATGAACAGGTTCAAAATCTGAGCTACAACAGCATTGAAACCTGCGCCCAAGTACCAGATAATCATAAACACAAGAACAGCAATAAGACCGATTATAAGTGCTTTTAAGCCCTGCTGAATTGCAGCTTCACCAAGAGCGGCACCAATAACCTGCTGATTTTCAATTTCGAGAGGAACTGAAAGCCATGCTGTCTGAAGAACTTTCTGCAAGTTCTGAGCTTCTTCATAAGAGAAGCCGCTGATTGCAACGTGTCCGCCAGGAATAGGCTCGTTGATACATGCGTTAGATTTAATCTTGTTGTCTGAAACAATTGCCATGTATTCGTTTACATGAGCTGCTGTAAAGTCGCCGAAAATTGCAGCGCCTTCAGCATCAAGCTCAACGTGAACCTGAGGCTTACCGATGTTGTCACTTCCGACTTTTGCAGATTTAATATGCTTACCGTCAAGAACAGGAACTTTTTCAACTACAAGGTAGCCGATCTTTTCATCAAGTCCGTATGAATCTTTTGTGTACTGACCGATAACTTCTTTTCCTTCCGGAACAAGTGAAGGATCAAGGAGGTTGCCGTTTGCATCAAAAACATTTGCAGGATTTGCTCTGTAGAATGCATTGAAAGCACTTGAAGCTTCCATATCAACATAGCGGAAATTCAAAATGCCTTTACCCATAATAATTGAGTTAATGCTTTCTGTTTCTGCTGCACCAGGAACTTCAATATAAATGCGGTCTTCACCCTGCTTGCGGATTACAGGCTCTGTCAAACCGAAACGGTCGATGCGGCTTTTCAAAGTTTCAATAGCCTGTGCCATTGCGTCTTCTTTAATCTGCTGAGGATTATCAACAGCGTCTTCGCCCTGTGCATCAAGAACAGCCTGAAGGTCAGCTTTAACGATAACGCTCATACCGCCAGACAAGTCAAGACCAAGTTTTACAGAACGGCTGTAAAGATTCTTGTTTTTCAAAATCTCATCGCGGTATTTCTTTTCAATAGCTGAAATCAATTCGTCCTGAGAAGTAAATGAGCCTAATACGGTGCCGTATGTCCAAGTTTCTGGAACAGGCTTGTTATAAAGCTTGCAGTTATTCTTAGCTTCAGTTTTCAAATAACTGAATTCAGCAGGAAGTTCTGCGGCACTGTTTGTGCGTGCAGAAGCAGACAAAGCGGCAACATCTTGGGCAGCCATGATGTGCGAATAATCTTTGATTTTTTCAAGTGAACCAAGTGCCAGTGTCTGGGCATCTTTTGGGGTAAGGAAATACCACGCAATTGACGGCCAAAGGAAGGCAAAACAAAGAACAAGGACCACAAGAATAATGAAAAAACGGTTACGTTTGCTCATACTCTTTTTTTCTCCGAAATGTATTTATTTTTATTCTGCAGCTTCTGAATTAGAATCTGTTGCTTCAATTTTTTCAGCTTCAGCAGTTTTTTCCACTTTTGAATTCTTATCTTTTACTTTCTCATCAACCACAACTGATGAAATAGCAGAACGTGAAAATTCAATTTTTGTAGAATCATCAACTTTTACAATAACGGTTTTTTCTTTTGTTGAAGTAACAACACCATGAATTCCGCCGATTGTTATAACTTTATCACCCTTCTTGAGGGCTGCAATCATTTTTTCAGTTTCTTTCTGCTTCTTATTCTGAGGCATGATAATGAAAAAATAAAAAATCACAAAAATCATTACAATTGAAAGCAGCGGTAAAAAACCTCCTGCATTAGCAGAAGCTTGAGCTGCTTGCAACACAGACGACAACGGCATATAAATCCTTCCTTTGTGTATAAATTTAAACTAGTCTATAGAAAATATCATTAATATCGCCCCAAAGTCAATACACGCAGTAGACTGACAATAAAACACACTAAAAACATGCTATCGGTTGCTGAGCACGGTTCAAAACCGCGCGATAACGCGCTACATACTGTTTATTGTATAGAAACTATAAACATGTCGCTTTCGCGACAGCAACAAACAGAGTGTTTTTGAACCGCACTCAGCTGCCCTTTCGCAATTTTTCATTTGAATTTTGCACACCGTCCGTCAATTGCGAAGCGTGTAGCGCATAAGCTGTCGGTTTTGCAAAGCAAAAGCGGCACTTTTCGCCGATTGAACTTTTTCCGTAGATAATGCTATTGCGAAAAGAAGGCAGTGTTGAAAACGCACAGCTTTTTATGATATTCTTGCACAGGAAAAAAATCAAAATAGTTTTCCATGTGAGGTAGAAATGAATAAAATTCAAATGAAAACACCGATTGCTGAACTTGACGGTGACGAAATGACCCGCGTTCTTTGGGCTGTAATCAAAGAAAAGCTTCTTGAACCTTTTATAGATTTAAAAACAGAATATTTTGACCTCGGCTTAAAAGCCAGAGACGATTCTGATGACAAAATCACATACGAAGCTGCAGCCGCAATAAAAAGACTCGGAGTCGGCGTAAAATGTGCCACAATCACTTCGAATGCCGCCCGCATGGAAGAATACAAACTGAAGCAGCTTACACCAAGCCCTAACGGCATTATCAGAGCTGAGCTTGACGGCACTGTTTTCAGAAAGCCTATTATCGTAAAAAACGTAAAACCTGCTGTTAAAAGCTGGAAAAAGCCGTTCATTATGGGCAGACACGCTTACGGCGATGTTTACAAAAACTGCGAAATGTACGTTGACCGCCCCGGAAAGGCTGAGCTTGTATTTACAGACGAAAACGGCAATGAAACACGCAAGACAATCATGCAGATGAAAGGTCCCGGCATAATTCAGGGAATCCACAATCTTGATAAGTCTATAGAAAGTTTTGCAAGATGCTGTTTCAGATATGCACTTGATGAAAAGGTTGATGTCTGGTTTGCCACAAAAGACACAATCAGCAAAACTTATGACGGCCGCTTCAAAGAAATCTTCCAGAAGATTTTTGATTCTGAATTCAAGGCAGATTTTGAGAAAAACGGTCTGACTTATTTTTACACACTTATTGACGATGTTGTTGCCCGCGTAATGAAACACGAAGGCGGCATTCTCTGGGCATGCAAAAACTATGACGGTGACGTTATGAGCGACATGGTTGCTTCTGCAAGCGGCAGTCTTTCAATGATGACAAGTGTTCTTGTTTCTCCTGACGGCAAGTTTGAATATGAAGCAGCACACGGCACTGTTCAGAGACATTACTACCGCTACCTTAAAGGCGAAAAAACATCAACAAACCCGATTGCGCTTATTTTTGCATGGACAGGCGCTCTTGCAAAACGCGGCGAACTTGACGGAACACAAGAACTTGTTGATTTTGCACACAAACTTGAAAAAGAAACACTCGGTCTTATTGAAGACGGCATAATGACCGGCGACTTAAAAGCACTTGCAGAACCTGCTCCAAAAGAAATCCTCAATTCTTGGGATTTTATTGACAGGATTGCAGAAAGGCTTTCAAAATAGCTTGTTCGGCAGCTCTCTAAAAGGGCTGCTTTTTTCTTATTTGCACGTGCGCATTTATACGGCGCATAACTTTGAGGAGCGGTTCAATGAAAAAGATTTATGACTGCAACAATGTTGCTTATCCGGAATTTACTAAAGGTAGAGTAATTTCATGCAAGGCAGAAAAAGGCGTAAGACCAGACAACAGCGTTTTCGCGCTGGTTCTTGCTGTTTCTGGCGATAAACTGCCAATGCCAGGTCAGTTCTATATGCTTCATGCAACAAAAAGCGATGTTCTGCTCGGCCGCCCTATCAGCGTTTTCCATTCGGAACAGAAAAAAGACCATGTAGAAATCACTTTCTTAATTCTGCAGAAAGGCGAAGGCACAAAAGAGCTTTGCCGCCTGCAGAAAGATGACGAAATAAGCATTCTCGGCCCGCTCGGCAATGTTTTTCCAAAACCAGAAAGTGGCAAAGCCCTTATTATAGGCGGCGGCATTGGTGTTGCACCTGTAGCAGGTTTTGCAGAATCGCTTAAAGACAAAACTTACGATTTTTACGCTTCATTTAAAAGCGGCAAATACGCTCTTGAGAACATAAAGCCAAAAAAGCTTGTAATTACAACAGATGACGGCAGCGAAGGCATTCATGGAATGCTGCCTGCTGCGCTTACGGTTGAAACAATAAAAGCAGGAAATTATTCCGTTGTTTATGCATGCGGCCCTACACCGATGTTAGCTTATGTAAAGAAAACAGCTGAAGAAGCCGGCGTCTTGTGCTATCTCAGCATGGAAGCACGCATGGCTTGCGGCATGGGCGTCTGCCTTGGCTGCACAATCGACACAACCGAGGGAAACAAACGCTGCTGCAAAGACGGTCCTGTTTTTGACAGCCGCATCATCAAATTTCCGCAATTCAAAGATTCATTCTCGGCTAAAGCACAGCCCCGCAAAGAGCCGCTCACCGGAGAGCCTGATCTTTCAGTCTCTATCAAAGGTGTGCGCCTCTGCAACCCGTTAATCGGCAGTTCCGGCACTTTCGGCTTTGGCACAGAATATGCTTCAGTGTTTGACGTAAACCGTCTGGGCGGAATAGCCTCAAAAGGGCTTACGCTTGAACCGCGCGAAGGCAACAGCGGAATAAGACTTTGGGAAACACCGTCAGGACTTATGAATTCAATCGGGCTTCAGAACCCGGGCATTCCGCACTTTATTGAGCATGAGCTGCCGGAAATGCTTGCACTGAAACCTGTTACTATAGCTAACCTTTCAGGCTCTACTTTGGAAAGCTATATTGAAGGTGCAAAGCTTCTTGACAAAACAGAAGTTCCTATAATTGAGCTGAACATTTCATGCCCTAATGTTGCTGCCGGCGGCGCATCTTTCGGCATGACTTGCGCACTTGCAGATCAGGCTGTTTCAGCAGTCAGAGCCGTAACTGCAAAGCCGTTAATCGTAAAGCTTACACCGCAGTCACCAGATCTTATAAATGTTGCAATTCAATGCATTAAAAGCGGTGCCGACGGCATAAGCCTCTGCAATTCTTTTCAGGGTGTCGCCATAGACATTGAACGCGGCGTGCCTGTCTTTGACAAGATAAAGGCAGGTTTCGGCGGTCCGGCTGTGCGCCCTATAGCAATGCGCCTTATCTATGAACTCTGCACAGAAATCAAGAAACTTCCGGCAGCGCAGCAGGTTCCTGTTATTGCAATCGGCGGAATAGAAAAGTGGCAGGACGTTGTAGAATTCATAATGTGCGGTGCAGCTGCCGTAGAAGTGGGCACAAACACCTTTGCAAATCCTTTCACAATGCTTGAGTGCATTGATGGGCTTGCTGCATTTATGAAGCGCAAGGGCTACAAGAACCTTGAGGAAATGCGCGGCATTGTGTTGAACTAAGCACAGCGTTGTATAGCAGATAAACAAAAAAAAGGCTGACTTATGTTTTCATAAGCCAGCCTTTTTTATATATGCAAGAGTTTACATCTTGTATTTAACTGTTGAAATCTTATGACCGTCTCTAAGAACATCAAACCAGATTTCTTTGTTTGAACTGTCAGAAACTGCCTCAAAGAATTCAGTAACATTCTTTACGTCTTTTCCGTTTACGGCAGTAATTACATCGCCGTTGCGCAGACTAAGAACAGCAGCAGGTGATTTTGATACGATATTAACAACAAGCACGCCCTTTACCTTGTCTTCAAGTTTAAGCTGCTTGCGTACATCATCTGTCAAAGGAACTGCTGTAAAGCCAGGCCAAAGCTTAGAATTGTTGGTCACTGTCTCTTCTTTGCGTTCTTCAACTTTTGCGCGCAGTGTAACTTCTTTGCCGTTGCGCAAAACAACAAAGGTTGCTGTCTCACCGGCAGGAATATCGCCAACTTCGCGGACAAGCTGGTCACTTGATTTAACCTTCTTGCCGTTAAGCGAGATTATATAGTCGCCGGCATGAACACCTGCTTTATAAGCCGGTGAATCAAGGAAAACCTGTGCAACGAGAGAGCCGTCTTTTCCCTTAACTTTAAGTTCTTCTTTATACGGGTCTTCAATGTCAATCAGAGTAATGCCCATCCAGCCGTATGTAATTTTTCCGCCTGAAATGAACGAATCAATTGCCTTCTTAATGTTGTTGATTGGGATAGCAAAACCCAAGCCCTGCGAACCGCCAGACTGAGAAGCAATCCATGTGTTGATTCCGATTATTTCACCATAAATATTGACGAGCGGACCGCCAGAGTTTCCCTGGTTGATAGCTGCATCAGTCTGAATAAAGTCGCTGATGTTGCCTATTCCGTTGCCGCTTCTGCCTGTTGCACTGACAATACCCTGTGTTACAGAAGAATAATAGCCGAGCGGTGCACCCATAGCAAAGCAGATATCGCCCTGGCGGACAGAATCTGAATTTCCGAGTGCGGCAACAGTAATTGAAGTGTCGTCGCTTTCAAATGAAACAAGAGCTATATCCTTGCGTTCATCTGTACCGACAAGCTTGCCCTTGAAAGTGCGGCCGTCACTAAGTTTTACAGAAATCTCTTTTGCAGAACCTGCAACGTGGTTGTTTGTCAGAACATAGAATGTTTTTCCGCTCTTGCGGACAATTACACCAGAGCCCAAGCCCTGCTGCTCATATTCTTCTGCCTTATCGCCGTTCTGGTTAAAAAAGAAGAAAGGAAAATCGTCAAAAGGACTTGCCTGTCTTGTCTTTGTTTCTGTTACATCAAGCTCTACAACAGCAGGCAGAACAGCGTCAGAAACTGAGCGGAAAACAACCTGCATTGATTCAACTACAGAAAGTGCGTCTTTTGGAATTTTTACAGACGAACCTGATTCAGTTTTTGTATATGGTGCTTTTTTTGTTTCGGCAAAAACTGTATTAGCATCTGTTTTTTTTGCGGAACAAGAGAGTGTGAAAACACCAATACCAGCCAGACATGCTACAGCACAAAAAAGAAAATTTTTAACAAACTGTTTCATTGTCAGATAACCTCCCGGATGTATAAAAAACACCCGCTTTTTCATATTAAATATACTAATAAAAACACTGCTCGTGAAAATTGTTTACAAATTTTTTGAAGAATTTTTTGTTATCTGACAAATAATGCCCGATTTTTATGCGTCAATCCATTTTTGTGAGAATTTCTGTATGGTCACTGAAAACGGCGACAGTATGTTCTTCATGAGCTGAAAGAGAACCGTCAGCGGTAATTACCGTCCAGTCGTCGTCTTCCAAAAGCACTTCATCAGTACCTATGTTAATCATAGGCTCAATTGCAAGCACCATTCCCGGCTGAATGCGCGGGTTTGCACCGCGGCTCGGTACATTCGGAACACTTGGGTCTTCATGAACGCTAAGACCAACACCATGACCGCAATATTCATAAACAACGCCGAAGCCTGCCTTTGTGGCAACTTCATAAACAGCATGTGAAATATCGCCGATGCGGTTGCCCACTTTGCACGCCGCGATACCGGCTTCAAGACACTGTTTTGTTACAGCTATCAGTTTTTCGGCGGCAGGCGATACCTTTCCCACTTTGACTGTATGAGCTGAATCGCTTATGTAGCCGTCTAAATCAATACCGACATCAAGCGAAACAATGTCGCCGTTCTCGATTTTTCTCTTTTTAGACGGAATGCCATGAATAACTTCATCATTAATAGAAATGCAGGCCGCGCCCGGAAAATCTTCTGCATACCAGGCAGGTTTGCCGCCATGATGAATTATGAACTCTTTGCAGAGCTCATCAATATCGTGAGTAGTCATTCCAGCCTGCACAAGCGGAATAACATGTTTGTACATGTCGGCGAGAAGCTGACATGATTTTCTGATTCCATTAATTTGCTTCTCATTCTTTAAGCGGATCATAAAAGCCTCTTATGTTTATACGGAGCCGGAATCACAAAGCCTGAAACCGGTATTCTGTAATTATTTAATATAATAAACAGGGCAATCAGAACGATGCCTGCAATATTTTCTAAAAAAATAGGGAACTAATACCTTAATACCGAAATATTGATATTAGATTCTCTATCAAATTAAAATTTGTAACGGCTCTTAAACCTTGCCGGAATAGAAAGCGTTGAATCCATTTGAACCGCTTTTCTTATGCAAAGTTCGGCAGTTGCCGTATCACCAAGCCTGTCATAAGATTCAGCCATAAGGCGCAGAATATATGCCTCGTCTTTTTTGCCGAAACCCAAATCAAGAGCATCTTCCAGCGCGTCAAGCACCAGCTCGTCACTTACATTGCCGGAAAGTTTTGAGCGCACAAGCGTACGCATCAGATTCATCACTTCTGGAAAAAAGTGCCTGAAATATTCGTAGCTATATTCCATGCGGATTATTCTAGCCAGAAGCAGATAGGCATCATAGAATTCTTCTCTGAAAATCAATTCTTCTGCAAGAATAAAGCCGTAATCCATAAAATCTTCTCTTGTAAACCATTTTGAAAGCGAAAAATCAACGCGGCTTACAGAAAGCTCTTTATATTCTTCTACAGCATCATCTTCTCTGCCGTGCATTAAGTCAAAGAAAACAAGCTTGCAGCGGCTCTCCTCGTCCGTACGCTCAGAAAGCCACTGTCTGTAATCAAAAGATTCCTCTGATTTTGAGCCTCTGGAATACCTCGCCTTAAACGGATCATCAAATATCGCAGAATCGCGTGAACTGATAAGAGACTGATATGCTTTTAAGATTTTCTGAAAGGCTTTTGTATCA
>CAMJMF010000085.1 GCA_946406925.1 uncultured Spirochaetales bacterium
ATAACCTCAAAGAAGTTATTGATGCAGAGATAAAAGCCCTGAAAGGCGAACCTTTCGAGATTTACCCGGATGTGCCGACAGGCGGTCTTATCGATGTTTCAAACTATAATGACGGCAACGGCAAGATTATTACACGCGCCAAGCTAGACATGAGCGATGAAAAGCGCATTGTAATTACAGAACTTCCGGTAGACACAAACTCAAAAGAGCTTCTCGATTCAATTGATAATGCATACAAGAACGGCAAAATCAAAATCAGCTCTGTAGAAGACTTTACGACAGACCACTGTGAAATTGAAATCAAGCTTCCGCGCGGCGTTTATGCCAAAGACATAGAAAAAGCGCTTTATGCCTGCACAGCATGTGAAAAATCAATTGCATGTCAGATGCTCGTAATCAAAGACAATATGCCTGTTGCAATGACCGCGACAGAAATTATCAAGTATTATGCGCAGAAACTTACAGGCATTATCAAAGACGAGCTTGAATACGAGCGCGGCTCTCTTACAGAGCAGCTTCATCTTAGAACACTTGAGCGAATCTTTATTGAGGAACGCATTTACAAATCTATTGAACAGATGAAAACTGCAGAAGCTGTAGTAAAAGCCGTAAAAGACGGTTTTATTCCGTTTAAGGCAGAGCTTATCAGAGCCATTACCGACGAAGACGTAGACCATCTTTTGAAGATTCCAATCAGAAGAATTTCGCTTTTTGACATAAACAAGAACCGCGAGCAGGTCAAAGAAATAAACGCAAGGCTCAAAGAAATTGCACGCCGCTTAAAGCATCTGACTGAATGCGCTATTGAATATCTTGAAGGAATGCTTGACGAACTCAAAAATTTCACCAAGCTCGACAGCAAAAAAGACCCGCGCGCAATTGACCCTAAACTGCTTGTGCGCCAGACCAAAATAACAAAATTCGGCAGAATCGACGTAAAAGACGCTGTAAGCCACGATCTTTCACTGCGCTATGATGACAATTCAGGCTATCTTGGCATTAACGTAAGCGGTGGCCGCGAAATAATGAAGGTAGGCCCTTATGACCGCATTTTTGCGCTGAGAAGAACCGGCGTTTACACAGTATTTGACGTTCCGCAGAAAGTGTTTGTAGACAAAGACATGTGGTACTGCGGTCCTGCTGAAAAAGAAAAGCTCAGCAAAGTTCTGTTCACAATTTTTTACAGAGACCCTGAAACAAAATACGTCTTTATCAAAAGATGCCGCGTAGAGCAATACATAATCAACCGCGATTATGTAATAATCCCTGACGGAATGGAAATTCTTCACGTTGACACACGTGAAAAATTCAATTTTACCCTTCACTATGAGCCGAAACCGCGCTTAAAGATTTTAAGCGAAAGCTTTAAGGCGCAGTCTTATGAAGAGAAAGGCTTAAAAGCACAGGGCGTCCGTCTTGCGGCAAAAGAAACTGCGTCTATTGAGATTGAAACCTCAAAATCATCGGGCTTTATTCAGGGCGAGCTTGACTTGGACACAAAACCGGCTGTAAAAGCAGCAGCAAAAACTGAAGCAAAAGCCGCGCCGAAGGCAGCACCTGAACCGGCACAATCAGCGCTTGCCACAATGGAGCTGAAACCTGCGGCAAAAGCTAAAACCGTAAAGAGCGCAGAGCCTGCTGCAAAAGCCGTAAAGGCAAAAGCTGCAAAACCGGCTTCTAAAGCTTCTGATGTTTCAAAGGCTTCTCCTAAAAAAGCTAAATCTGCACTGGCAACCTTAGAGACAAAAGCTGCCGCCAAAAAAACAGAAGAGAAAAAGCCTGAAAAAGCCAAAAGCCTTACAGCAAAGGCAGAAGCACTTAAGAAAGCCGCCAAAAAGCCGAGCGGCAAAAAGGACAAGTAATTGACTACAAAAGAACGGGTTAATTTCTGTGCAGAAATACAGAAAAAGAATGGACAAAAAATTGTTTTTGCAGTTGTATCTCTTTTTATTATAATTCAGTTCGGCAGCTCTGCTGTCTTTGCTGCAATTATTTTCTGTCTTTCTGCGCTGGGCGACATCGGCTCTTTTGCGGCAATGATTATTACATTTCTGCTGTGTATCGGGATTTTTGCCCTGCATTCGGGTTTTTGCGTTATAATGCTGAAGCTAATAAGAAACCAGAACGTAATTCTCGGTGATATGCTTCTGCCTTTCCGCAATTTTAAGCGCACTGCAAAGACAAGCCTTCCGTTTCTGCTTTCTATCCTGGTAACAAGCTTTGCAGCATTTATTGTGCTTATCTCAAGCGGAACTATTGAAGATTTAAGTACAATCATGCAGCAGGTTATGCAGGAAAACACTCAGATACAGGCTCAGCCAGACCTAAATGCTGTCATTCTTAACATTTCGCTTATAATGGGCGGTTTTTCTCTTGTTACCCTGCTTGTAAATCTTCCGCTGATATATCTTCCGTTTTTTGACTATGACATGCAGAACAAAGCGCCCAAAGAAGTTAGAAAAACTGCTTTTGCGCTTTTCAAAGAAAGCTTTAAGAAGCTGTTTTCAGGCTGCTTCTTCTTTGCAGGAAGAAACATAGCGGCGTTTCTTGTTTTTTATGGAATCAAGCTTTTGAACATAAAAATCTTAAGCGATATTGCAGCTTTCTTTTCTTCGATATTTCTGTTTTTTGCCTATGCGTCAGTTATGCTGATGGCAGCGTGCATTTTTCAAGATTATACACAGCCTGAAGCAGAATTTGAAGTTCTGGCAATTGAAGACAGCAATAACGAATAAAAGTTTTGTAAATTCCATCAACTATATGATATAATTGAACATCTCAAATTATTTTCACTTTGGAGTTTTTTCTTATGGCAGAAAAAAAAGAAAATGCAAAACTCATTCTTGAAAAGTCAAAGCAGGTGGGAGAAAAAATAAAATCTTTCCTTTCTGAAAAACTTGAATACGTTATTGCATTTATCGTATGTGTTGTTATTTCTGCAGTTTCACTTTCAAGCGGATTCAAGTCACTTGAATTCAAATATTATGATATGTATCTCAAACTGAAAGCGGAAGTTCCGCAAAGCAAAGATATTATCATGGCGTTTGTTGACGACGCTGCCATAGGTGAAATCGGCACTTATCCATGGAGCCGCGACATATATGCGGATATGCTTATACGCCTTAGAGAAGTCGGTGCAAAGGCGGCTGTTTTCGATATTGAGTTTCTTGACAAATCTTCTATGGGCGTAAACCCGGATTATGTTGCAAACAAGCTTCCGAAAGAATATTCATCAATGCAGAAAGAAGTAACATCTTCTGTAAATGATTTTTCGGCAGCTATTGCAAGCAAATCTCTGCCAATAAGTCAGGCAGGTGAAGTCGGTCAGGAAATCAACGATTATCTCTCGCCTATCATGGAAAATATGTATGATTCAATCAGGTCTAACATTTTCCGCGACAACGATGAATATTTGAGCAAAGCATTACGGTATTTCGGCAATGCATTTTTGACAATCAATTATTGTAAATGCGTTACAGAAACAGAATTGTCAGATGCTTCTATTGAATATTCTTTTAACCACATACTTCACAAAAACGTAGAAGACCCGAAAGCTTACATCAAAAGAGACAATCTTACAGAGCGTAAAAACCTGCGTCAGGACTATGGTATTGGTCCTGCAATCTTTACTTTGATGCAGAACGCAGCAGGTGCTGGTTTTCCAAACGTAGTTGTAGACTCTGACGGTGTCCGCCGCCGCTACCAGCTCTTGTCTGAATATAAGGGCAGATATGTTGCAGAGCTTGTTTTTGAGCCGCTGCTTGCACAGATGCAGCCTGAAAAAATCATAAGAAAGAAACATTCGCTTATACTGAAAAACGCATTACCGCCGGACGGTTCTTCAAACAAGCGCATAGACTTAAAGATTCCGCTTGACAGCCACGGCTGTATGCTTATCAACTGGATTAAGACCCCGATTGAGACAAGCTTTAAGGCGGACTCAATTCTTTTCTTGTATGAAATTGACAGACGCGAAGAATCGATTATTTCAATTTTTTCTGACCTTGCAAAACTCAACTGGCCGTTTAATTTCTGCCAGATTTCAGAATATATAGTACAAGAATACAACAGTCTTGCTGAATACAAAGAGCAGCTTTTAAACGGCGGCCGCAACGACTTTGATGAATATTTCCAAAGACGCAAAGACCTTTTCAACGACATGAATATTCTCAACGATGAGAATATTCAGAATGAAGTATTTGATTACTTTGCTTCAGTAAGGGAAGAAACCGGCGACGAAACTGCTTATCAGGATGTCGAGGCACTTGTAAGAAAATACTTTGAGACATTCGCAAGTGACTACGATATTTACAACAGCAATTTTCAGCGTCTTGTAGACTTTTATGACGGAAGTTTCTGCCTTATCGGTAACAAGGCAACAGGTACAACCGATTTGGGTGTTACACCGTTTATGAACTATTACGCAAACGTCGGTACGCACGCCAACCTCTACAACACAATCGTGAATCAGTCTTTCATCACACCGCTTCCAAGACTTTATTCACTGATTATTATGCTTGTTTTAAGCTATCTGTTCTCGCTTTTGTTCAGACGCTTAAAGACGCTCAACTCGCGATTTATCGTCGGTACAATTGTAGTATCAGCCGTTATCGTTGTTCTGTATCTTGCTTTTGCAACGTTCCAGCTTTATATCGAATCGCTCGCAATCATAACATCGCTAGTTTTAATTTTCATAAGCATTACGGTTGCCAGATTTATTCTTTCTGAAAAAGACAAGAACTTCTTGCGCAAGGCTTTCTCAACATATCTTTCAGGCGATATTATCGATGAAATTGTAAAAGACCCGAAAAAGCTTGCACTCGGTGGTCAGGAAAAAGAACTTACAGCTATATTTACGGACGTACGTTCGTTCTCTACTTTGTCTGAAAAAGTTACGCCGACACAGCTTGTATACATTCTGAATATCTACCTTTCACGCATGAGTGACATCGTTCTTGAAAACAAGGGAACAATCGATAAATTTGAAGGTGATGCTATTATTGCTTTCTACGGTGCGCCTGTAGACAACGAACAGAATGCACGCTGTGCTCTTATGAGTGCAATCAGAATGAAGCAGGCTGAAGTTGAAATTAACAAGTATCTTCTTGACCGCGGTGAAGCACCTAACGAGCTTCTTACACGTATCGGAATTAACTCCGGTCCGATGGTTGTCGGTAACATGGGTACGGAAGCTAAGATGAACTATACTATCATGGGTAACGACGTAAACCTTGCTGCGCGTCTTGAGGGTGTAAATAAAGTTTACGGCACATGGATTCTTGCTTCTGAATCAAGCTACAACAAGGCTGGTCCAGGCTTTGTTGGCCGCCGTCTTGACCGTGTACGCGTTATCGGTATCAACACACCTGTTCAGCTTTATAACATTATTGGTCTTGAATCTGAAACACCGGACAACGTAAAAGAAGGCGTTGAACTTTTCCATGACGCACTTGATACTTATCTTTCAAGAGATTTTGAAAGCGCAATGACAAAATTCAAAAAGGTTCTGACCGTTCTTCCAGAAGATCCGCCTACTCAGGTTTATATGGAAAGAGCCAGAAAACTCATTATTACAGGCGTTCCTGATGAATGGGACGGCGTTGTAAACATGACTTCAAAATAATGCGGATTCTGACTGAATATGCACAAACCTCGATTGAAGTGAAAAAATCGAGGTTTCTTGCAGAAGCTTTTGTAATCACCTCACAGGCAGAGGCACGCGCCCTACTGCGTGAGCAAAAAGCAAAGTTTCAGGACGCAACTCATGTGGTACACGCCTTTATCTCAGGCTTAAACGCAGAAGTTTCAGGCTGCTCTGATGACGGTGAACCATCTGGGACAGCCGGACGCCCAGTTCTTGAGGTGCTTAAAGGCAGAAACTGCACAAACATAATGCTTACTGTTACACGCTGGTTTGGCGGAACACTACTTGGAACAGGCGGACTGGTAAAAGCTTACGGCGACGCTGCAAAAGCGGTACTTGATATCTGCAAGATAGAAGAATACATTCCCAAAGTACAGTTTCAATTTGACTCGCCCTATTCTGTTTATGAGCAGATTAAGCTTATTTTAAAGCAGTATTCAGCGGAGAATATCACAGAAGAATTTGCTGAAAACATACATATTGCAGGCTTAATTCCAGAAGAAAACAAAGAAAAGCTTAAAAAGCATATTTTTGACTTTAGCAGCGGAAAGATAACTCTAGTTTAATACTTTTCGCGGTAGCCTAATCAAAGCTAATAGATTACCGGCGAAAAGTGCCGCTTTTTGCAAAGCAAAAACCGGCGGCAATTGTACAGGGGCGGAATTATGCCTGTTCAGTTTCAGCTGAATCTGGTGACGCTACCGGTGTTGTTTCAACCGGTGAAGCTGTTTCGGCTGCCGGCGCAGGGCTTGCGGCTTCAGCAGACTTTTCTGCTTCAGCTGCAGGTTCTTCAGGTTTTGCAGCTTCTTCAGGCTCAGCCTTTTTGGCTGTTTTGGCATTGTAAGCAGCAAGAGATTCCTCAGTTACTTCTTCTGCTTCTTCCGGCTCATCAAGAATATATGCGCCATTATTAGAAAGCGTGTAGTCTTTCATATCAGGAACAGTATCATGTGCAATTTTTGTAATTTTACCCTGAAGAAATGAGCGCAAGAATTCTCTAATTGATCTGCGTACATTGTAGCCTATTGCCTGTGTAAAAACAATGACAACAGTAAGCTTGTCAGTGCCTGACGCAAAAGCCTTAAGAACAGCAGCACTGCACTTATAAGTTTCATTATCAATAATAAGAGAAAATTCTCTTATGAGCATATTTACCTTAAAGAAAGACTGATACTTCAAAGAAACAATGCACGAAAGACCGGCAGAACTTATGTCTTTTACCCTTGCAGTAAAGCGTTTTTCGCCAAAATCAAAGAAAATGCCGATACGCGTATCATCAAGACAATCTGCACGCACAAAGCGCCGTCTGCCCTTTGCACCATTCAAGTCCAGAATGCTTCTTATTTGTTCAACTAAATCATCATGAGACTGGTTTAAGCCTATAAAACCCGCAGGAACAACAGACTGCATAAGAAAATGCATTTTCTGTGCATAGCCAAGAGTTGAAGAAATAATTCCCAAAAAGATTGTGGAAAGCATATCGTCATTCTCAAAGCTTTCCATAAAATTGAACCAGCCGTTTGGTGTCAGTCCGTCATCTACATCAATGAAACATATTGAATCTGGAAAATTTCTGAGAACCGCTTTTGCGCGGCGGTAATCATTTATAGTATAAACTTCGTATTCTTTGTTAAACAATGCGGGCACAATTGTCTGCCGAAAGTCATTCGACATATTGAGAAAAAATACTTTTCGCCCAAAATCAGTATTCTCATGAAGATTCATATTAATATTCTAAGACTAGTTTGTTAAAAATACAAGCGAAAACTTCACAGCTCCAACAACACAGGCATTTTCACAGCGAAATTTCCTATATTTCATGTTTCTCAATTTTTTTCAGTCAAAATCGCGATTTTTACTTAAAAAAGCGCAGAATTTTTCATTTTTTTGTAAATTAATTGCAAAATTTTAGAGTTATTAGAGATTTTTCTAAAATCTCCATTTATACTACAGATGAGCTTAGAACAAAATAATCTGACTTGAACCAGAGATTAACACTTTATGATACAAGGACGGAACCTATGTTAGATTTTACACGGATGTATAAATTTTTCAAACTTTTTATAGTAGTGTCTCTTGTCTCTACAATGCTTTCCTGCGGTGGCGGAGGAGGAGGCGGTGGTGGTGGTAGCGGCGCTGCTTCCGGTCCTGCAGCAGACGGCGGCTCATCTTCTGATTCTGGTTCAGCTCCTACTCCAGCTCCAGTACTCTCTTCTAATGCCGACATAGTTTCATTTGCATTTACACAGACAGACAACCCTGTGCTTACAGAAAATTTAAGTGGAACTCCGCAGACAGTAAATGATGTTTCAACAGTCAATGTCTATTACGTCTATGGTTCTCAGCAGTCTGGTGATTTAACAGCTCTCAAACCGACCATTGAAATTTCAGCCGGCGCAACTGTTTCTCCAGCCTCTGGCGTTGCACAAGATTTCACGGTTCCTGTTAATTACACAGTTACAGCCCAAGACGGAACAACAAAAATATATACAGTAACTGTAGCACAAAGAGATGCAACACAGCGTTCTATCACGTATGAACTGCTTGGCGGTTCATTAAATGCTGCAACACCAGCTCAAGAACTCTTCAATGTAGAAGAAGATGTAATACTTCCAAGCGGCGGTAATGTAACAAAACCAAATTATTACTTTGCAGGCTGGACAGAGCAGTCAGGCGGAACAGCTATTACCGGTTGGACAGCAAATTCTCATACAGAAGATGTTACACTCAATGCACATTGGGTACCAGCACCATATGTTGAAGGCAACATAATATATGCTAACGGAAAAACCGTCACAGTAAAGAATCTCAATGGAAAGACTATGGTATCTTTCAAAGGTGAAAACAATGATGAAATCAACCTTTGTGACATCAACAGCTCTTCTGAATATCAGGATTTGACAGGCTATACACTCTTTTTGGGTAAAAACGGCAATGTAAACGCATCTGATATTATTGTTGACAACGGCAGAGTTATAATGACAGGCGGAAATCTTTCTGCTATTTACGGATACAACGGAGGCGGAACAAACATTCCTGTAAACGTTAGAATTGAGCTTAATGGTGGAACTGTATCTAATGTCGTTGGTTTTAATAGAACTGACAGTATCAAACCAAATGCAGAAGTTATTGTTTCCGGCAACCCTACTGTAGGTAACAAAACCGACAGCGGAATCTGGCTCAAGTCTTTCAGTTCTCAAATTGTTACAATAAACGACAGCATAAGTTCAAGCGCACAAGCTATTACACTTATTGCAGACCATTCAAACATACCAGAAGGCACAACTGTTGCAACATTTACAAGCGGCACGGCTGATGCCGGAAAATTTAAGCTCCTGCGTGATGACACCAATGCAGCGGTTAACGTAAATGCGGTAGGAAACAACATTATTACGATTGGCAGCTTTGGTCTTCCAGATAGAGTAACATGGACTGGCAGCGATGAGTTTACCGTTGGTACAGGAAATGTTAATACTGGCGGAACAATATTCTCTGTCTTTGTAGACGGCGGATATCTTACTGTAACGCAAACAACTCTTGCAGGCGCACAGTTTGACATGGGTATTCCTCTTGATGAAAACAACAAAGAGAACGGTTACGATGATACTTTGTACGCAAACAAGAAATATCGCTATATTCAATTTACTTCTGAAAGTGGAAATATTTCCGCAACTAATGCAGATACTTATCTTAGCAATATTCACTTCCACACAATCAGTGGAGCAAGCGTGAAAGTCCGCATAAACCTTGAGACTGTTCCTATAACAGGCGAAGGCTACACACTTAATCAGGATGTGTTCTATTTGGACGGAAGTTTCTACAAGAAGAGCGCCCGGTTTGATACAGGAGGTAAGTCTTGGCCGGAAGCTTATGATGAAGCAAAGGCTCAAACTTTTAATGGTTTGCGGGGCTATCTTATGACCATTACATCTGATGCAGAAAACAAGTTTGTGTATGATCAGATGTTTAAGGGAATGGAAGCCGATGACGTTGGTTCATGGATTGGCGGTACACGCATTACACCAAGAAACGGTTATGATGCTTCTACTTGGGGATGGAATTCAAAACTGGACAGTAAAGGAAAGGCAGCGTGGAATTCCGGTGAAGTCAATAACTACTGGGCATGGGCTTGCGGTCCTGAAGCTGGAAAGATATTCTATACAAAAGCAAAATATGCAACAAACCAGAATTATCGGGAGGAAGGCATGTATTCATCTTGGTCAAACAAGAAAGATTGTGAGTTGAATGGAATTCCAATTGCTTATTCAGATGATAAAGAGCCGAATAACGGTGATAATGATCCTGCAAAAACAGATGCAGAATACTATACACAATATACCGGCCGATATGTATGGAACGATGGTCACGAAAAAGGCAAAGGCTATGCAGGCAGCCAGAAGCGGTGGCAGATACACTACTATATTGTAGAGTTTACACCATACGATGCAACAGCTTACGGCCCTGGCCAGAGGGCAACAAAAACTGCCCTTCACGCAGAACGCGTGTATAGCAAAAATTAGCATTAATCAACAACCTCGCCGCAGAGCGACGAGGTATCAAAGTCTCGGCACAAACACACCGCCCTCTTGAGCATCGCCTCAAGAGGGCGCTTTTTTTTACATTGGACTTAAGCTGAAATTTTGAGCTAAGCAGGCAAAACATTAAGTTTCGTTCAAAATGCTTGTTTTCGTTGAAATCGAAAAGCAAAACTTGTTGAATTTCTTGTTATGTTTGTAAAGTAATGTAAAATATTAGATATTTTAGAGTTTTTGTAGAGATTTTTCATATTTTATGTTTTATAATCTGAATCGAGGTGGAAGGAAACAGTTTTCTTCTGACAGGTGTAAACTATTGTAAATTTACATCACCTGTTAGAAGTATATTAATGTTTCCTCGCATATAATTGCATTAGATGTTGATGTGTGCGGGAAACTGCAATTATTCTATAGACCAAGGATGATGCTTATGAAATTCACACGTATCAATGACTTTTTCAAACTTTTTGTTGTTATATTAGCTATTGCCAGCTTAATCTCTGTCAGCCTAATCTCCTGCGGTGGCGGCGGCGGAGGAGGCGGTGGTGGTAGCGGTGGCGGAGGTGCTGCTTCCGGCCCTGCAGGAGACGGCTCATCTTCTGATTCTAGTTCAGCACCTGCAGCTCCTGTTCAGGCTGCTTCTTCAAATGCAGAAATTATCACATTTGAATTTACACAAACAAAGAATCCTTTGCTTTCAGCAAATTTAACAGGTACACCAACAACAGTTAATGATGTTGCAACAGTAGATGTTTCATATCCATATAACTCGTTGACAACAGAACAGAAACAATCGCTGATTCCTACAATCACAGTTTCTAACGCAGCTTCAATCTCACCTGCTTCAGATACAGCACAGGATTTTACTTCACCTGTTACATACACTGTTACTGCGGAAGACGGCACAACAAAAACTTGGACAGTATCATTAACAGAAAGAAGCGCAACTCAGCGTTCTATTACATATGAGTTAGACGGCGGCGAAATAAAATGCTCTGTATCAAATGTTTATAATACCGAAGACCCTGTATCACTTCCTGGAATGGGTGATGTAGTAAAAGATAATTATTACTTTGCAGGCTGGACGGATCAAACAACAGGAACAGTTGTAACAGGCTGGGCAGCAAATTCTCATTCTGGAGATGTTACCCTCACTGCACATTGGATACCGGCACCATATATTGAAAACAATGTAATATATGCAAACGGAAAGGCTGTCACTGTAAAAGATCTCGGCGGCAAGACTATGGTTTCTTTCCGAGGCGAAAATAACACCGAAATCAACCTTTGCGACATAAATAAGGCTTCTGAATATCAGAATTTGTCAGGCTATACACTTTTTGCTGGAAAAGCAGGAAATGTCAACGCTACTAACATAACTGTAACAGACGGCTCAAT
>CAMJMF010000086.1 GCA_946406925.1 uncultured Spirochaetales bacterium
CAAATTAGAATGAACCGGCAACTGCAACTGCACAAGCTACTGTACAGCCTACCATCGGGTTGTTACCCATTCCCATAAAGCCCATCATTTCTACGTGAGCTGGAACTGATGAAGAACCTGCGAACTGAGCGTCTGAGTGCATACGACCCAAAGTATCAGTAAATCCGTAAGAAGCTGGACCTGCAGCCATGTTATCTGGGTGAAGTGTACGACCTGTACCACCACCAGAAGCTACAGAGAAGTATTTCTTACCAGCAATAAGGCGTTCCTTCTTGTAAGTTCCTGCAACAGGGTGCTGGAAACGTGTTGGGTTTGTAGAGTTTCCTGTGATTGAAACATCAACATCTTCGTGCCACATGATTGCAACACCTTCGCGAACATCGTCAGCACCGTAGCACTTAACGATAAGGCGGTCTGGGTTAGAACCATAAGGAATTTCTTTAACAACTTTGAGAGCTTTGTCTGTTCCCTGTCCGTTGAAATAGTCGAATTCAGTCTGAACGTATGTGAAGCCGTTGATGCGTGAAATAATCTGAGCAGCGTCTTTTCCAAGACCGTTAAGGATAACGCGGAGCTTGTTCTTGCGAACTTTGTTAGCGTTAGCAGCAATCTTAATAGCACCTTCAGCAGCAGCGAAAGATTCGTGTCCTGCAAGGAATGCGAAGCACTGTGTTTCTTCTGAAAGAAGACGTGCACCGAGGTTTCCGTGTCCGAGACCAACTTTACGGTCATCAGCTACAGAACCTGGAAGACAGAATGCCTGAAGTCCTTTACCGATGTTAGCAGCAGCTGTAGAACCAGTTTTGTCACCAGTCTTTTCTGCTTCTTTAATAGCGATTGCTGAACCAAGAACGTATGCCCATTTTGCATCTTCAAAACAAATCTGCTGTGTTGACTGACAGATTTCGTATGGATCAAAACCGCGAGCTTTGCAGAGGTCGCGAGCTTCGTTCAAGCCAGCTTCGCCTTCTTTAAAACCATATTCTTTAAGAGCCTTATTCACCTGAGGAATACGGCCTGCGTAATCTTCAAATAATGCCATAAGTCAATTCCTCCCTATTCCTTTCTTGGGTCGATAAGTTTTACCATACCCTGATCTGCTGTTACACGACCATAGTGTGTGCGAGCCTTTTCAATTGCTTCTTTTGGCTCAATTCCAGCCTTGAGATTGTCCATCAATTTTCCAACGTTGATACAGTTGTAACCGATAATCTGGTTGTCTTTGTCGATTGCACAAGTTTCAACATAACCTTCTGTCATTTCAAGGTAGCGTGGACCTGTCTTGCGTGTAGCAAACATTGTACCTACCTGAGAGCGGAGGTTTTTGCCGAGGTCTTCGAGAGAAGCACCAACTTTAAGACCGTCTTTAGAGTAAGCTGACTGTGTACGGCCGTAAACAATCTGCATGAAAAGTTCGCGCATAGCTGTGTTGATAGCATCGCAAACAAGGTCTGTGTTCAAAGCTTCGAGCAAAGTTTTTCCGATAAGAATTTCACAAGCCATAGCAGCTGAGTGAGTCATACCTGAACAACCGATAGTTTCAACCAAAGCTTCTTCGATAATGCCATTCTTTACGTTTAATGAAAGTTTACAAGTGCCCTGCTGTGGTGCACACCAGCCGATACCGTGTGTAAATCCGGAAACGTCTTCAATTTTTTTTACCTTTACCCATTCGCCTTCTTCAGGAATTGGGGCTGGTCCATGATATGCGCCTTTAGCCAAAGGACACATATGTTCCACTTCTGCAGTGTATGTCATGATTTGCTCCTGAGATATGATAATATTATGTATATAAGATATAATTTTTTGAGATATGTTTCAATAGAGCTGTTCGGAAACTTAAGTTCTCCGAACAGCCATTATAGCTAAAAGCTTTCAGTCTTTTTACAAATTCTCGCCGTTTGCCTGGATTACGTCTTTGAACCACCATGCGGAATCTTTCGGAATCCGCTTCTGTGTCTGGTAGTCGCAGAAAACCATGCCGAAGCGCGGATTAAAGCCCTTTGCCCATTCAAAGTTGTCCATGAGCGACCACTGAAAATAGCCCATTACATCGCAGCCGCTTTCTGCCGCGTTTTTAAGACCACGCAGATACCGGTGCAAAAAGTCTATTCTGTTCGGGTCATGAACTTTTCCGTCAAGGCTTACCCAGTCATGGCACGAAAGCCCGTTTTCAGTAATGTATATAGGAAGCTTATAGCGCTTTGTAAAATGCTTTACGCCCCATTCGAGCGCGGCATCAAAAGTGTCCCAGCCGACTTCTGTGTGCGGTGTTCCAGCCGGGCGCTTCCATTTGCCGGTGTATCTTCCCTGATAGATGTTCTGGCCCAAAAAGTCAATTTTCTGGCTTATAAGCTTCATATCACCGTCTGTAAATGAAGGGAAAATATCTCCGCATTCTTTCAGAAGCTGTTCCGGATATTTGCCGAAAACAATCGGGTCAGCCCAATAAGCGTCTGACCATACAAATGAATTCTTATCACACTTAAAGTATGAATCATAGGCTGTCTGTTCATCAGCCTTAGAAACAGGAATTGCCGGCATTGTGGCAAGCGTAATTCCAACTTTTGCGTCAGGTACAAGTTCGCGGATTGCTTTAACAGCTTTTCCATGCGCAAGATGAATGTTGTGCCCCATATGAAGCAGGTCGCGCGTTCCAAGCTTTAAGCCTGGCGCATGTTCGCCAAGCATACAGCCGCAGCCCAAGAAAACTGAAGGCTCGTTAAACGTGATATAATGCTTAACTCTGTCGCCGAGCTTTTTTGCTACAGCCTTTGTGTATTCTTCAAACCATGCAGAACTTTCAGGATTAAGCCAGCCGCCTTTAAGATAGAGCGCATAAGGCAAATCCCAGTGATAAAGCGTAACATACGGCGTGATATTGTACTTCAAAAGCTCGTCGACAAGCTTGCTGTAAAAATCCAGCCCCTTTTCGTTTACTGCGCCTGTGCCGTCCGGCATTATGCGCGCCCATGCAATTGAAAAGCGGTATGAATTAAGCCCAAGTTCAGCCATGAGCTTTACATCTTCTTTATAGCGGTGGTAGTGGTCGCAGGCAACAGTGCCGTCTGCGCCGTCATCGATTTTACCTGGTTGTTCACAAAACACATCCCAAATAGACGGCGCTTTTCCGTCTTCATTCCATGCACCTTCAATCTGATAAGATGCTGTAGCTGCACCCCATGCAAAATCTTTTCTGAAACTCATCGTAAGCCCCCGTTTGTTGCTTTTCTTCGTATAGTTTTATAAACGAATGCCATAGTATAGCACATCATTCAATAGAACGGTAGTTTTCATTTTTCTGAATTGTATATTATCTGTTTAAGAACCAGAGACCGACTAGGCAGATTAGAATTCCGGCTATTTTTGTCCAGTTTATCGGTTCACGGTAAACAAGAAGCCCTACAAAAATCAGCGCAACGGCAAGAAAAGCATTAGCCACAACAGAAAGTGTGCTGACCTTCCAGCCGGCTTTGTACGCAAGAATAAAGCCGACCTCAAGCCCTGTAATAACAATGCCCAAAACGATGGTTGCCCAGTTTGTAAGCGCAAGATTGCGGAAAAAGCTTTCGCCTTTAGACGTAACAAAAAACATTACAGTAGAAAACACAGTTGCAACAGCATAAGTGATTGTCATAGAAGCGTAGGTGTTCATTTGAGAAGGAATACTTTTTGCGCAGAGCTGGTAAATGATATTTGAACCGACGATTAAAACTAACGGCCAGATGTAATTAAACATGACGGACTCCTAAAAGATCTGCGCAAAAATCTTAGGTTTGCATAATATGCTTCAGTCAGCCCCGCGTTCATGATGATAATGCGGCATCGTCACCATAAGCTGCGGGCTTGAGAGAATTTGCTTTTACTAGAATTTCACGCGCTTTTATATATCGAATTTATCCAGCTCGTTTGTAATATTCAATACTGATGTTCTGTTTTGCTCAGCTTTTTCTTTAACAATCTTGAAAGAATCTGAGAATTCTTTGACGACAACTTCTGATTCTTTCATTGCGTCGTTTACAACAGAGGCAAGATTTACGATATCGTCAATACCGTTTTTAATTTCCTGAGTATAGTCAGTCTGGCTCTTTATCAGCTCATTTACTTCAGAAATCTTAGAAGTAATCTGGTTTGTGTTTGAAAGAACTGCATTTGCCTTTTCAGACTGAAGAATAAGTGACTTTGAAATTTCGCCGACTGCCTCAGACTGTACGTCAATCTTTTCGCTGATTTTACCGAAAGCAATCTGCGTGTCTGCCATGCTCTGTTCGCCGGTTTGAATAGCTGAAACAATTTCGCCAATAATTTTGCTGATGTCACGTGCAGATTTCTGCGTGTCTTCAGAAAGTTTTCTGATTTCGCCTGCTACAACAGCAAAACCTTTACCGGCTTCACCTGCATGAGCAGCCTCAATTGCGGCGTTCATAGCAAGCAGGTTAGTCTGGTTTGCAACAGAGTCAATAACCTGAATAACGTCATTCATCTTTGAAGATTTTTCAGAAATTTCGTTTATAACTTTCTGGCTGTTTTCAACTTCAGTCTTACCAACAGAAGATTCATCTGTAAGTTCCTTTGCAAGACCCTTTGCTTTTTCTATCAGGCCGGTAATTCCAGAGAGGTTAGAAACCATCTCGCCGATTGACTCAGCATTCTGCTTTTCAGATTCAGACTGAGTTTCCATAATCTGGCTTACAGTGTTTGCTTTTTCGTTCAGCTTTTCAATATTCGTTTTTGCTTCGTCAAGAAGCTTGTCCTGCTGGGCATTCTGTTTGCTTATGTTGTCAAAAGAAGCAACAATCTGGGTAATGCCTGAAAAAGAATTTTCAGTAACATTCAGCAAATCTTTTGCGTCAACATCAACTTTCTTGTTTTCTTTTTTCAGTGTCAGAATAGAAAGCTTAAGGAAATCCATAAGCTTGTTCATTTCGGTCATTACAATGCCAAAGTCGTCAAATGTGCTTATGCTCAATCTTGAAACCAAATCGCCGTTTTCTCTAAGAGCTGAAACCTGCTTTATTGTGCTCTTGAAACGTGCGCGTAAAGAACGCAGAACAATGGTGAAAAGCGGAAATGTAAACCACAGACCATAGTTATAACCGATAAGAGCTTTTTTTAAGAAAACATTCATTGACCAGCTGTGGCGGATTGCGCTGTAACCGCTGCAGAATACGTGCCATGTGCATATTAGGATAATAACGACAGTAACTCTCATTACAGTTGCAGAAAAGGCTCTTGTCTTTATTCCGTCTGTACTCTGAATCTTTAATTTTATAAGCTGCTCTCTTGCAGCAACCGAAAAACAGGTTACAGAATAATCTGTCGCGATGATTGCATAAAGCAGAATCAGAATCATAATGACAATTAAATCACTGTTGGAATAAGAACATTTTCCGGCAAGTGTTTTTATGATGATTGTTGCGCCGTTTCCGATAGGATAACCTATAATAAGCGAAATAACTGTTACCAGCTTGAGCCTTTGAAGAATTTTGTTTGCCTTAAACTTTTCATCCTGCGAAAGCTCTCTTGTTTCAGATTCTTTAATTGCCTGCCGGAGAGGCTTCATTATAACGTATGCAATCAACGAAACAACAATGAAAATCAATATTGCAGAGCCCATTATAACTGGCAGACCCGAAACCCAGTCAGCAACTGTTGAACCCTTTATCTGTGTTACCTGAAAAGAAGAAAGCAGCGGAACTCCTACAACAGTCGAGAATCCAAAGAAAACAAGGTAAATACCAAAAATATCCATAAAAACTCCATTAGATTAAAATAATCCAATATTCTCTTAGTATAACCTCATGTCTGGTGTTCATAGTGTAAAAAATGACTTATTTTCTGCAAATGTTTGAATTTACGCTGAATCAGCAGATGCTCTTCGGGGTTGCTATGCGATAAATCTTCTTGACTATGCGAATTTGTTTGATACAATACATTGTAAAAGCATTTATGTTCGGGGAGAAATCAGAATGAAAAAAGTTGCGCTATTATTAGTATCTATATTTGCTTTTTGTATTGTTTTTTCTGTTGTCAGTTTATGCAGTTACAAGAATGAATTACGGAGAGCTTTGTCTTTATGGGATACTATTGTTCATTCTGAAAAAATTGAAGAATACAATCCCAAAATTGACGAGGTTATCGGCATTTATAAAAGTGTGTCGAAAAGGCATAAACATTTGTGGACTGCAGGTTACAGTCAGCACTCTGATTTCCTTAGAGTTTTATATTATTCTAAAAATTTTTATACATGGGAACAATTTGTTCAGCAGGAAATAGCAATTTATGAACGCTGGTTTGCTGCAAATCCAGATGACAAAAAACATTTGATATTTTATGCAATGTATTTACTGGAAACAGAACGGAAAGACGAAGGCTTGAAAATACTTTCTGAACTTTATAATCCAGAATATAAGTATGAATATGAAATTAATGAGACATTTGATGTAAAGTCATTAATAAATTTTTTTAGTGGGTTGCTCTTGAATAAACTGTCTGAAGAACAATTTAAGGGAACCATCTATGAAGAATTCTTTGATTATTCTGTGAGTGAAATAATCGGAATAACAAATGATTGTATGTAGATAAAAAAACAAAAAAATGTTGTTAGGCTCTTGCAATTTTTTTAGTTTATGTGTATAGTTTTTACATTACTTGCGGGAATAGCTCAGTGGTAGAGCGCCACCTTGCCAAGGTGGATGTCGCGGGTCCGACTCCCGTTTCCCGCTCTAATTTGAAAGCAGTTCAGTTTTGAACTGCTTTTTTTGTACTCTGCTCTTTATAGTCTTGTGTCATTGTTGGTCTTGACCCGACAATCTTGCCCCAAAAGATTCCCGCGTCTATTTCGCAGCGTAGCTTCAAGCAAGCGCGGGAATGACAAGCCTTTATAAATAGGACAGGGATTCCACAAAAACCGACAGGTTATGTACATAAACTTCCTTTGTAGATAATCTGGGGTTCTTAGGGGCGCGAAGCAAGCCCCTAAGCAGTGCCGGGAAAGGAAGGTTTCTTTTCGCAACAGCTTATTCTACGAATAAAGCCCAATCGGCGAAAAGCGCCGCTTTTGCTTACGCAAAACCGGTAGCTTATGTGTATAACTGCTATTTACAGATAATCCGGGATTTCTAAGGGCAGAGCCCTTAGACCGTGGCCAAGGAAGGTGGGTTCAAGGGAGGAAAACTGCGGCCTTCGGACTCTGAGCTGGTGTCCTCCCTTGATGAGTTGGGGGGTTGCCCTTCCCCTTATTATTTCGATAAAATCAAAATGTTTATGGGAGAAAAAAATGGCTGATTTAAGCAAGATGCGTAACATCGGAATTATGGCACATATTGATGCCGGAAAAACAACAACATCCGAGCGCATTCTTTATTATACAGGCAAGATTCATCGTATAGGCGAAATTGACGACGGCGCTGCAACCATGGACTGGATGGAGCAGGAGCAGGAACGCGGAATTACGATCTGTAGTGCGGCTACAACAACTTACTGGAGAGATCATCAGATAAATTTAATTGACACTCCGGGGCATGTTGATTTTACGGCAGAAGTTGAGCGTTCGCTCCGTGTGCTTGACGGAGCTGTTGCAATTCTTTGTGCCGTCGGCGGTGTTCAGCCGCAGACCGAAACAGTATGGCACCAGGCTGATACATACGGTGTTCCGCGCATTTGTTTTGTAAACAAGATGGACCGAATTGGTGCTGATTTTTTCAGAGTTATGGCAGATGTCCATGAAAAATTCGGTGCAAAGACCGCGGCACTTCAGATTCCAATTGGAGCAGAAAGCAACTTTGAAGGCGTTATTGACCTTCTTAAGATGAAAGAATACCGCTTTGACCCTGCTGATGAAGGCGAAACAATAATCGAAAGCGAAATCGATGAAAGCCGCCGCGCACTTGCAGAAGAGTACCGTGAAAAGCTTATTGACGAAATTGCTTCTGATAATGACGAAATTGCAGAGCTTTATCTTTCAGGCGAGCCTGTGCCGAATGAGATGATTCAAAAAGAAATAAGACGCCGTACAATCAACCGTACGCTCGTTCCTTTTTTGTGTGGTTCGGCACGCAAAAATTGCGCTATTCAGCCATTGATTGACGCAGTTGTAGATTATCTTCCGTCACCAACAGAAGTTCCGCCGGCTCAGGCATTTCATACAAAAAAAGAAGAAGAGCTTGCGGTTGTCTGTGACCCGGACGCAAAAATGCCGGTCGGCCTTGTCTTTAAGATTCAGTATGACCGCGAAATGGGCGCTTTGTGCTTTGTGCGCATGTACTCAGGCAAGATTAAGGCTGGCGACCAGATTTTCAACGTGGGCAAAAAAAAGCGTGAACGTGTAAACCGCATCCTGCGTATGCATTCAAATAAAAGCGACCCTATCGACAGCGTGAGTGCCGGAGACATTGCTGTTTTTATCGGTCTTAAACTTGCACAGACAGGCGACACACTTGGAAGTGAAGGCATGCCGGTGCTTCTTGAGCGCATGCACTTTCCGGAGCCTGTTATTTCAGTTTCAATTGAACCTGCAACACTTTCTGACCGCGACAAGCTTAACGAAACGCTTGCGATTCTTGCGCGCGAAGACCCGACATTTACAAGCCACGAAGATTCTGAAACCGGTCAGGTAATCATTTCAGGTATGGGCGAGCTTCATCTTGATGTTCTTGCAACAAGAATGAAAGACGATTTTAAGGTTGAGGCGCGCATTGGTGCTCCGCAGGTTACTTACCGCGAGTCTGTAACTTCAAAAGCTGAGCACACAGAGGAATTTTCAAGAAACCTTGGCGGCAAAGACAACACAGCTGGCATTACGCTTACAGTTGAGCCGGCAGAAAGAGGCGAGGGCAACTCATATACCTGCGCTGTTAAGAAAGCAGAAATTCCACAGGAAATTTTTGATGCTGTTGAAAGCGGCATAAACAACAGTTTCTCTTCTGGAATTCAGTACGGCTATATGTGTGCAGACGTAAAAGTTACTGTAACAGCTCTTGACTATAATGAACTTACGTCAACTCCGTTTGCTTTTGAAGCCTGTGCTGTAGCGGCTTTTGACGCTGCATGCCGCAAAGCAAACCCAGAACTGCTTGAACCTGTAATGAATGTTGATATTCTCTGTCCAAAAGACTTTGTTGGTGACGCAATGAGCCAGATTACACAGCGCGGCGGCATGATTTCAAGCCTTGATTCAAAGCCGTCAACAGAAGTTGTACATGCTCAGGCACCAATGGCAAAGATGTTCGGCTTTTCAACAAGCCTGCGCTCTGTTACACAGGGAAGGGCTTCATTCAGCATGCTGTTCAGCCATTTCCAGGTTAAGCCGGGCGGATTAGGTTCTATCTAATTTGTTTCAGCAGTCTCGGGTTCGCGATTAGGCTTAATTTGCGATTTAAGCTTTAGTTGGCGAACCACTGCAAGTTTCCGCAAGCGGAAACTTGAAAAGTTAATGCAAGATTATCGGGTCAAGCCCGATAATGACACAAAGTAGGGTGTATAAATGAATGTAATTTTGCTTTCAGGCGGTTCAGGCAAAAGACTTTGGCCGCTTTCAAATGACATAAGGTCAAAACAATTTATCAAGATATTCAAAAACGAGAGCGGAACATACGAGTCTATGGTGCAGCGTATGTACCGCGGCATAAAAACAGCCGACCCTGACGCAAAAGTTACTATAGCAACTTCTGAAACACAGGTTGCCTCAATCAAAAATCAGCTTGGCAATGCAGTTGCAATAAGCCGCGAGCCTTGCCGCCGCGACACCTTTCCGGCAATAGCTTTGGCTGCAAATTACCTCCGCGATGTGGAGAAAGTTTATGAAGAAGAAGCTGTCGTTATCTGCCCTGTAGACCCGTATGTTGATGAATCTTATTTTAAGGCGCTTGCAGAGCTTGCTTCTCTTGCTTCAAAAGGAACAGCAAACTTGACTTTGCTCGGCATTGAGCCGACATACCCAAGCGAAAAATACGGCTATATTATTCCGGAAGACAAAGGCGTTGTAAGCAAGGTTTCAACTTTCAAAGAAAAGCCTTCAATTGAAGTTGCAAAAGACTATATTGCCCGCGGTGCTTTGTGGAACGGTGGAATTTTCGCCTATAAGCTCGGCTATCTTATAAAAAAGGCGCACGAGTACATTGACTATAAAGACTATGCGGACATGTTCCAAAAATATGAGACACTGCCCAAAATAAGCTTTGATTATGCCGTTGTAGAAAAAGAGCAGAGCATTCAGGTTGTGCGCTATAGCGGTGCATGGAAAGACCTGGGAACATGGAACACTTTGACCGAAGCAATGGACGAAAACGTTATAGGCAATGCCGTGCTTGATGAAACCTGCGAGAATGTGCACGTCTTAAATGAACTTGATTCGCCGATTATCTGCATGGGGCTTAAGAATGTTGTAGTTTCTGCCAGTGTAGAAGGCATTCTTGTTGCCGACAAAAACCAGTCAAGTTATATGAAGCCTCTTGTTGATGCCCTTCACGGCGAAGTAAAATTCGCAGAAAAATCATGGGGCGAATACAAGGTAATAGATACTTCCGCACAGAGCCTGACCGTAAAGGTAACGCTCCGTGCCGGCCATTTTATGAATTATCATTCTCATGAACGCCGCGACGAAATCTGGAATGTTGTGTCAGGCAATGCTGTTGTTGTGCTTGACGGCAAGCGCCAGAGCGTAAAAGCAGGCGATGTAATCTCTGTAAAAGCCGGTGTAAAGCACACCATAATCGCCGAAACCGACATTCAGCTTCTTGAGCTTCAGCTTGGCAAAAACATTTCCGCCGAAGACAAGATAAGGTATGAACTGAAAGACTGAAAACAGCTCCAAAGGATAATTGCATGAAGAAATCTGTCAGTGTTTTTTGCGTGTTGCTTTTTGTGTTGTATGGAATTTCTTATGCACAGGAAACAATAACTACAGAAATTGAAACAAGTGCTGAAGAATATTTTATACAATCAGGCGATAATGGAAAAGCTGGAATAAATTGGCATTTTTATAAAAATTACACATTTGATTTGTCTATTTATATATTGGAAATAGATTCTACACTAAAATTTCATGGAAAATGGAAATTAGAAAATAACGTCATATCTGCTATATTTGATTTTGATAATATTGAAGCAGATTCACAAAACATCAAGGCTTTGTTCACTAGTGCAAATCCAAAATTGAAATCGATGAATAAGAATCAGGCAGTTATTGAAATTGATATTTCTCCAGATTTAAATTGGATTTGGATATATGGAATCCGCTGTAATGTCAAAACCTTATCATAAGGGAAAGCTGTTTTGAACAAAAATCACGATTCCTTATTTTAAGGAAAGCCAAATTTTTAAAAGCAGAAATCCTTAAAATGAGGATTTCTTTTCGCAACAGCCTAATCTATGAATGGAGATTATTCGGCGAAAAGCGTCGGAGTTTTTGTTTCACAAAAACTGCTACGTAAAACCGGCAGTAATTGTACAAGACCCCTTTTGTAGATAATTCGGGGTTCTTAGGGGCTGCAAGTCCCTAAGCCGTGCCGGAAAGGGATGGGGTTTAAGGGAGA
>CAMJMF010000087.1 GCA_946406925.1 uncultured Spirochaetales bacterium
AGGCGATCAGGAAGCTATCGGCGGACGCGTTCTCGGTTCAATCGATCAGGGCATTTCAAGCTTGACAGGCAACCTTGCAGAAAGCGGTGCAAAATTTGAGCGCGCAGAACAGAATCTTGCACGCATTTCAAATGAAATTGTAAATGTTGACGGCATGATTTCAAGAGAAGGCGATTTGGACATAACACAGGCAATCACAGACTTGAAGATGCTTGATTATGTACAGCAGGCTACAATGAGCACTGCCGCAAAGATGTATAAGAATACTCTTTTGGATTATGTAAAATAATTTCTGACAAAGAATGCGGTGTAAGATTTTCTTGCACCGCCTTTTTCTATTTAAAAGTCTTTATTGAATAATAAAACTTTTACTAAAAACTACTTTATATAAGGCGATAATATGGAAATTGCAACCAAAACAAATGGAACAATAACCATTGAAGAGAATCAGATTTATACTGTACCAAGCGGTCTTTTTGGCTTTGAGGAATACACAACTTATGCAATGTATGAGGCAGAGCAGAAACCTTTTTTGTGGTTTCAGTCTTTAGAAGATAAGAATCTTTCGTTTCTGCTGATTGATCCGTTTGCATTCTGCTCTGATTATGAACTTGATATTGATGACGAAAGTCTTAAGACTATCGGAATTGAATCTCCTTCTGACGTGCTTGTAATGGCTATTGTTACAGTTCCTTGTGATGGTTCGCCGATTACTGCCAATCTTCAGGGCCCTCTTATTTTCAACAAACAGAATAACAAATGCATTCAGGTTATTTCGTGTGACCCAAGATGGTTTACCAAGCATGATATTTTTGCTGAAGCGGCAAAGAGAGGTGGTTCATGCTGATATTGACCAGAAAAACAAATGAAAAAATCAGAATTGGAAATGACATAACTATAACAATTATAGAAGTCCGCGGCGACCAGGTAAAAGTTGGTGTTGAAGCTCCAAAAGACGTAAAAGTTTTCCGTCAGGAAGTCTTTAACGCTATTCAGAACGAAAACCGCGCTGCTGTTGTCAACACCGCAAACCTTGATGCACTCTCGCAGTTTTCTTCTATTAAAAAGGAATAAAACGACAGAGTTTGCCGTTAATTAAAACCCTCTGCATCGGAACTCGGTGTAGAGGGTATTTTTAACCAGATTGAATGTATAATGCTGATAAAAGGAGAGTGTCTATGAGAAAAAGTTTATTCTGCTTGTTTTTAGTCTTATTAACATTGCCGCTGATTGCAAAACCTCAGCAAGAAATTGTTGAAGAAAGAGATTGGAGCTGGCTAAATGATGAAAAACTTGTCGAAGAGAAATTAGCATACTCAAAAGAATTGGTAGCTAAATATGGATATAATTTTAATCCAGAAAATTTCTCAATTACACTTCAAAAAAGCTTATTTAAAAAAAATACTGTGAAAATAAAATATAATAATATTTCTGATAAAGATTTGTATATCTTTAAGAACGACATATCAACAAATGATGAGTTTTCTATAATAAATATTTGGTATAGAATAACAGATTCTCAAAATGAATCACCTTCTTATATTGGAATATACGCTGAATTACCATTGTTTTATGAAGATATTGATTTTGTATTAGTAAAAGCTGGGCACAGCATTGAAAACGAAGTTGATTTGAGCAATTTTTTCGGATTAGCCGCTGATGAAGTATACACAGTCCAATTTAAATACAGTGATGTTGTGTCAAATACTATTACAATTAACGATTAGTCTATTAAGTTTGTACGAAGTACAAACTTGCGGGGAACGCATATTAATCTATTATTGAAGATTAAGCTTATCCGCGTTCCCGATTTTCTTCGGCTTCGCTTTTGCGTATGTACACAGGGCCGTCGTAATCTTGCAGCGGGGCGGCTTTAGCCTTGTACAATTTATCAGCCATTACAATAAGCTGGTCTGCAATGCAGAGAGAGCCTGAAAAAACAGCGCATTTCTGAAGCGGCCTGATTTCGAGGATTTTTTCCTTAAATAAAGGCGCATCATCACCAACTAAAAGAATATGCTCTTCCGGGTCAATCAGCTTCAAAGCTTCTTCCGCAGACAAGTCAGAATCTTCAACAGATTTAACACTGCCACGCCATACAGAAAGATAAAACCGCTCTTTCTTTGCATCAATAACAGGTACAATTGTTCCGCTATATTCAGAAAATGGCGGCTGATATGCATCAAGTGTCGGAATGCCGTAAAGTGGTGCACCAGTGGCAAGAGAAATCGCCTTTAATGCAGAAATTCCAAGACGTAAGCCTGTAAAAGTGCCCGGTCCTAACGCAACGGCAAGAAATTCAATGTCTTTTACGTCAAGCTTTGCCTGCTCAAGCACATATTCAATAGCAGGAACAAGTTTTTCTGACTGCTTAAGTTCTGCCTGAATTATAAGCGAGACATGTGTGTCTTCGTTCCATGCTGCAAGCGATATTTTATTTATAGATGTATCAACGGCTAAAGCTTTCATTATAAATCTCCGTAAGGCCAGTTTGAAATTGTAATTGTGCGGCTGTTGTCTTCGTTTGCTTCAAGACTGATTGTTATAGCTTTCTTTGGAATTTCAGACTGAACTTTTTCGCTCCATTCAATAATAGAAACGCCGTTACCGTAAAGCATTTCATCAGAACCCAAGTTGACAAAATCTTCAGATGAATCAAGTCGGTAAACGTCTATATGGTATAAATGAAGCTTTCCTTCGTATTCAGAGACAATTGTGAAAGTAGGGCTTGTTATTGTTTCTTCTATGCCTAAAGCACGTGCAATACCTTTGGTAATTGTCGTTTTGCCGGCAGCAAGAGTGCCGCGCATGGCAAGAACGTCACCGGCTTTAAGGTATGAGCCGATTTTTTCGCCCAGCTTAATGGTTTCTTCGGCTGTCTGAGTTTTGACGGTAATCAGGGTAGTTTTCCTTCTGCTTCAAGCTTTTCGATGTATTCTTTAAGCTTTTTCATTACAGGTAAAAGAGGATAATCAATTTTATCTTTTAATTCAATATCGAAATCTTTGTTGCCCAAAGGCCCCATTTCGATGATAAAATCAAGGGGTACTTCTATTGTTTTAATTGGAAGTTCTATTACGGCAAGACCTGTAAAATTTCTTCTGTAGTACAAACCGGTCTCTTCCCTATATAGATTTTTTATTTCAAGAACTTCCATCTGAAAAACTCCAATATCACTATTCTAATGCTTATGCTTTATAAATTCAAGATAAAATGATATCAAATTATCTAATTATAAAGAATTCTGCAATTTAGAAAGCTGATGAAGTCTTGGTGCTATTTCGTATTCGGCAAGGTCACCAATCAGAACTGTGTCGTTAGATTCAACTGCTTTTCTGAAATCTTCAAGCAGAGAAGGGAAGTCGCTTACAAAAGAAGAAAGACGCTTGCTCTCAATAGTGAGATTGTCAAAAGTTTCTGGGAAAAGGTTCACATACGGAATTGTCTGGAAAAGCAGAGAAAGTGCATCCGCAAGCTCTGTAACTGTGTTCATTGCTGTTTTGTCTTCGTTCTTTTGCAGCTGAACTGGAATTTCTTCAAGCTTTGTGGCGAGGTCTTCAAATGTTTCAAACAGGTGCTTGAGAACATCAGCTACTTCTTTGGCAGTTACAGATTTAACTTCAAGAGTATTTACCTTATCAATCGGTGTCTCAAAAAAGCTGTCCAGTTTTTCAGCTGAAATAACTGTGTTGTCGGCAGTTACTTCAACCATTGTTGCAGAGTTCAATTCAAGCTCTCTTTCAAGGGCTTTTAAAATGTCACCAATATTTTTTTCGTTTTCAATAGTTATGTCTAAATTTACACCGTCTAATATAACGTTCATGCATTCCTCTTTTATTGGTTGTTACCTGAATTCTGCTTGCTGAAATTAGATATCTTTGTAGATTGAGATTCCAGACTGTTCAAAGTACTTTCCATTTTGGTGTACTTTGTTTTAAGTTCGGCTTCTTTGTCTGCAAGCTGATCTTCCAGTTTCTTTATTTGTGTTTCAGTTGACTTAATTCTTGAGTCGACAGTTGTTGTTTTGGCGGCAATAATTCCGCCGACCTGTGTATATGAGTTCAGGTTTCTTTCTACAGAGAAACCTACGCCCATATCAGCTATCATATCATTATCGGCATCATAGCCGAAAAGATTCTTGATTTCTGCCATATTATTTTTCAGTGCGTTGTCAAGAACTTTTTCGTCAATTTCAAGGTAACCGCGCATCTGCGAAGGTGTTGCACTTCCGCCGGCTGTTACTTTTGAAGAAATGCCGATTTGAGAAAGCATTTTTATTTTTTCATTGTCTTCTATGGCATAAGGCGCAACTACAGCACGCTGCAATGCCTGTTTATTCGAAGTCAACGTAAAATCTGCCTGAAAAAGACCTAGGCGTTTTAAAGCGTCTTTACGTTCATCATCTGTAAGATATTCAAGCTCGTTTACAATTTCTTCTTTTGTCTGTGTAAGAATATTGAGCTCTGCCATAAGCCGGTTGTAATTGCCGACAAATTCAATTATGGCACTTTTCGCGTCATCTGTGTTGTTTTCAACTGTAAGCGTAACCGGCTTTGACGAAGAATTCTGAAGATTCAGCGTTACATTTGGAATTATGTCATCAATTGAATTTTCAGAACGTGTCATTGTAATGCCTTCGTATTTTACGCGGGCATCTGCGGCAAGACTTACCGGGTTAAGCGGAATTACATCCCTGATTGTCTGTGAATCATAGGCGCGCACGTCTGTAATTTCTGCAATTTTGCCTGTGTTAAAGTTCTTTATTACAATGCTCGAAATATCCGGATAATCTGAAAGTTTGAACGAAACAGTAGCGATTTCTTCTTTTGATGAAATCTGACCTAAAGAAGTTTCTGTTCCATTGCTGCGCCGTACATAAACAAGCGAGTAGTTTTCTACTTTTTCAAGTTTTGGTGCCGGTTCAGAGTAGGGCAGGTCTAAGTCCATCGGAGCATTTAGTATGCTTATTGAGTCAAGCTCAACTTTGCCCGGCTCTTCAAGCACAGGTTTTGTCTCTTCAGCAGCTTTTGCTGTTTCTGTGATGTCTGCTGTCGGAATAAGCTTTATTTTAAGCGAGACAATGCTGTCCTGCTTGTTGAGAATTTCATCTTTAAGGGTTATTGCCGCACCACTTTGAGGCTTAAACTGCAATACACCAGATTTAAGCGCAACTCCGTCGCTTGAAAGCTGTGCTATGGGCTGCAAATTTCTTGTAGATTGAAGAATCGGGGTAGAGGCAGACTGTCTCTGTGCCTGAATTATGCCCATGCCTGCGGCTAATGTGAGTGCGTCATCGCCAAAAGACAGTTCGTTGTCGATTCCTGTTTTAAGCGACTCTATAGACCATACTTTTGTATTTTCTGTTACATTGATTATTGAGGCTTTTAAAAAGTCATTTCCCCGTTTATTAAGGGAATCTGTAAATTCACTTAAAGAACCGCCTCTCCAGTTGAAAGAAATAGTTTTTGTTCCAACTCTGAATGTATATTTGCCTGCTTTTACAGAAAAATCTTTACTGAGGTCATTTGAAAGAAATTTATCAGCTGAAGCAACTTGCTCGATAACTACATTATATTTACCTGCAGGTGTGTCGCGTTTAGCTTCTGCTGTGACTACAGATTCATCTGATGAGGCTACAGATTTTTCAATGAAGGGGTTGTTGTAAGAAAACAGACCTCGGGCATTATCGCGTACCGAGGTCATGTATTGGTTGACCCGCTGCCAGCATTCTCTTTCGAGCTTGTAATTGTCAAGTTTACTCTGCTCTCGTGTTAATGGAACTCTTTCGACTTCCATTAAGTTTTTCACGAGATCATTTGTCTTGTATTTGTCGCTGACACCAGGAATGTTTATTTCAGCCATAGACTCTCTCTAGAAAGCAATAACTCAAATCACCTCATCAACAAGCAAAGCACTGATGTGCTTCATTTTAATCTGAAGTGCTTGAACGTCTTCGGAAGGTATTTCCCTTATTACTTTATCGGTAGAAGGGTCAACAACCTTAACGATTACTTTCCCAAGTTCTTGGTTGACATTAAACTGAACTTTTGTGCCTAATCTGCTTGAAAGTTCAGCTTGAACTCTTTCCATCTCAGCATTAACTGCTTCGAGATCGAGTTTCTTTACAGTTGCAGGTGCAGGAGTAGATGTAGGCAGTGTTGCCGGTACATACTGCTTCTTAACAGGGCTTTCAACTGTATTTGGACCATCCATGGTCATGCGCGGCCCAAGTGCATTTAATGAAATAGACATGGGCTAGCCTCCTATAAAAGAGCAAAAAGAAGTGGCGCTCCTTCTTTTTGCTTTATACCACATCAAAAAGATGACATCCAGAAGTCTCTTTGATGTTCCTTTTTTAGTTAGCGCAAAATACTCAAAACATTCTGAGATGTTAAGTTGGCTTGTGCTAACATTGCTGTACCAGACTGTGTGAGAATCTGGTTCTTGGTAAATTCAACCATCTGTTGTGCCATATCGGTATCACGAATGCGTGATTCTGAAGCTGTTAAGTTTTCAGCAGCAATTGCAATACCTTTAGAAGCAGTTTCAAATCTGTTCTGGAATGCACCCAAGTCTGCACGCTGTTTTGTAACAGTTTTCAAAGCATTGTCAATTGTAGCAATAGTCATGTTTGCATTTTCGGGAGTTGTAAGAGAAATGATAGAGTCAGCATCGCCATTAAGACCAGCAAGGCCAAGGGCTGTAGCAGTCATTGTACCAACAAAAACTGAAACATTCTGATCAACGTTTGCACCAACATGGAGCTGGAGGAAACGCTGGCTGCTTTCGTTGTTAGCAAATCCACCAGTGAGCAAGTTCATTCCGTTGAACTGTGCATGGCTTGCAATGCGGTCAACTTCAGCAACAAGCTGAGATACTTCAACCTGAATCTGGAGTCTGTCTTCAGTAGAGTAGATACCGTTGGCAGCCTGAACTGAAAGTTCGCGGATGCGCTGCAGGATATCTGTTGTTTCCTGAAGGTAACCCTCTGTTGTCTGAATGAAAGAAATACCGTTCTGAATGTTGCGGTTTGCCTGGTTCAGACCACGAACCTGTGAGCGAAGCTTTTCTGATACAGCGAGACCAGAAGCATCATCACTAGCTCTGTTTATTTTCATTCCTGAACTGAGTTTTTCAATGTCTTTCTGAACCTGATCATTTGCGATTCCGAGCAAACGATTAGCGTACATTGAACTCATGTTGTGATTAATTACCATAGATATAACCCTCCGTGTGTTAAATCAAAAGCATTCCATGCTTTCTATACTGTGTATGTGCTGAGCAAAATAAAGCTATGCGCCCGCCTTATTTCGTTTTAGACTCATACAGCAGAAGCAGAAACTGCGTACAGTTTCCGCTCATGCTGTTACATACACCACGAAGGGTATTTGTCAAAGATCAACTATGCCCTCTAAAAACGGCACAAATATAATGGCGAAAGCCGTTATATGAATATTATCACAGAACGGCTTTCTTGTAAAACCTTTTTTGGTTTTACACCATTATATTACACTATCTGAGCAACGACAGAACGTTCTGTGAGTTGCTGTTGGCCTGTGCCAACATAGCAGTTCCTGCCTGTGTAAGGATCTGGTTCTTGGTGAATTCTACCATTTCGCCAGCCATATCAGTATCACGGATGCGTGATTCTGAAGCAGTCATGTTTTCTGCTGTGTTGTCAATTCCGCGGACAGCATGTTCCAAACGGTTCTGGTAACCACCGAGATCTGCTCTCTGTTTGTTTACCTTTTTCAATGCTTCATCAAGTGTGTTGATTGCGCGGTTGGCATCATCCGGTGTAGCAAGGCTAAGAACTGCTTCACTACCGATTTCGCGAACACCAAGAGCAGATGCAGTCATTGTACCGATGTACACCTGAATTCTCTGATCCATGTTTGCACCAATATGGAACCACATAGATGCTGTAACAGCATTTTCTCCAGTTGGGCGAGCGAAACGACCTGTCAAAAGGTTCATACCGTTGAACTGTGCCTGGCTGGCAATGCGGTCAACTTCAGCAACAAGCTGAGAAACTTCAACCTGGATTTGCATACGATCTTCAGAGGTATAGATACCGTTAGCTGACTGAACTGAGAGCTCACGAAGTCTCTGCAAAATATCAGTTGTTTCATTCAAATAACCTTCAGTTGTCTGGATGAAGCTGATACCATTAGAAGCGTTCTTTGAAGCCTGGTTCAAACCACGGATCTGTGATCTCATTTTTTCAGATACTGCAAGTCCTGATGCATCATCGCCTGCGCGATTGATTCTCATACCTGAAGAAAGTTTTTCCATATTCTTTTGTACTGCAAGGTTTGTAATGCCAAGTACGCGGTGTGAATAGATAGCCGACATGTTGTGGTTGATGACCATATTTTTCCTCCATGGAAAGATGTCAAACAGCGTCCGTGCTGCTTGTTTTGTGCAAAATAAGCTGATTAAGTACAAGGCCACTATATTTGCTTATTTTGCACGATGAAAAGCGATGCAGTCTGTTGACTTCTACGAAGAACCTGACTGTCATAACTTCTCATAAGTAAGCTTCGGCAAAAAGATAAAAAAACTTGAATAAAAAAATAAAAAAAATTAAAAAAAATGGAGATTTTTTTGTGGAAAAAAATACCCCGATGTCGTACATCGGGGCTTGGTGGTCTAATTTGATATTTTATTTTGAATTCAGAAGAAGGGCAAGCTTTTTGCCGGCTTTTCCGCGGTGAGAAACAGCATTTTTCTGTTCTGCAGAAAGCTCTGCTACAGTCTTGCCGAAAGAGGGCAGATAGACAACCGGGTCATAGCCGAAGCCGCCTGAACCTGCTGATGCTTCTATGCTTGAGACGAGGCTGCCTTCAAGCGTTTCTTGAACGGCGTAAAAGCGTTCATTGCCGAGATAAAGCACCATGGAACAGACAAAACGGCAGCTTCTAAGTTCAAGGTCTGAGCGTTTGTCTTCCGGGTTGTTTTTTCTGTAAGCGGCGAGTGCGGTGTTTGTTTGTTCGATAAGCAGCCGGTTCCGTTCTGCTGCGTCTAATTTTGCACCGGCTTTTTCGCCTTTCATGTCGCTGATGCCTGCATAACGTGCTGAATAAATACCAGGCGCGCCGCCAAGCAGATCTACACAGATGCCTGAATCATCTGCAATTACCGGTTCATGCACAATATTCCAGAGAGTTCGTGCTTTAATCAAACTATTTTCAACAAAAGAATTCCCGTTTTCTTCCGGATCAAAATCTATGCCCTGATCTTTAGGAATGAGAATTTGGTTTGGGGTAAATATTTGGGCAAATTCGCTCTTCTTGTGAAGATTGCCCGAAGCCAGAAAAATTGTCATGTCTGCATTATAGCTTGAAATAAAATATTTCTGCTATAGCCGCCATTAATTATTTCAACGGCTTCGGGCTAAAAACAGGGCAAAAATCTGCTATCAATGCCCTGAATTCCTCAGCTTTTTCAATTTTCAGCAGTGCAATTATTCACTCTGAGATGTGTCTTTATGCTTAAAAAAATCTGGAAAAAGTTTATGTACATATCTTAGTTTATTATCAATGCTGTATACACTTACGCCGAGAACTTCTGCAATCAGGCGTGCCGGTGTCACAATTTGCGTGCTTTGCTGGTTTTCCAGAGATTTTTCATAATGTTCCTGAATTGAATCCATCTTTTCAGCGACTGTTTCGTATCTGATTGAGGCTGAGCCTTCCAGCAGCTCTCTTTCAAATGAATAGCGGCATTTCATAAGATATATGGACGTTTTACGTTGTGCAATTTTCCGTACGTTGTTAATTCTTGATTCTAGCCTGTCGTTCAAAATGCGGATATTTCTGAACATTTCTTCAGCGTTTGTTTTGCTGATTTTAGCTATTTTCAATACCTGCTCTCTGGTTACATAGGCAGAAGCTCTGTATGCAAGAAGAGGCAGCGCACTTACAAAGCGTTCCGGCAGCTTCAAGACTTTTGCAGTGCAATCAAAGCCGGCGCCTGCATCAAAAGATTCTTCTTCGTCATGCAGTAAATCGCTTGCGAGCGAAAGTTTGTATTCGCGCTGAATAAGATTTTCTTTTATATGATTTTTTACAGAAGCTTTTTGCCATGAGTTTTTGTTCCGCGAAATAATGAAACGGAGGTACTGCTCAAGCGAGGCTTTCTTTTTGTTATAAGTCGCTGCAATTCGTTTCATCAGCGGCATAAGTGAAAGAATAAAATCATAGCGTTCGTCTTCTTCAAGGTAATTTAGAAAAAAGAACTCGTGATGTTCGTAAACAAAGAACAAGAGTTTTTTGGGGTCAAGTTCTGTTTCTTCCATTTTTTTAAGTTGCTCCGAAATCTTGTGATAATTGGTCATTGATACTCCTTTGCAGATGCCTGCAGAGGAGTGGAAAAGCAAGAAATGCACCAATTCCAAAATTAATTTTGTAAACAAAAAATTTTGCAGAAACCGAACTTTGTCTAAAATTTCAGCGGATAGATAAATTTTTGTAATGGAATAAAATAATTGTGCTGTTTAATGAAATGATTCAGGTGATTTTATTACAATGTGAAAAGCAAAAAAAAGGAAACGGCAAGATTTTCACCGTTTCCTTGAAAAATGAATTTGAAGCTGAATTTAAGCCTTTATAATTTTACAAGATTTTTTGAAATTCTTGTAAAATCTGCGGAATAAGCTCTTTGATTGTGGTCTGGCAGCATGCACCTGAAGCGTTTTTGTGACCGCCTCCGCCAAAGCATGAAGCCACGCTGCTGACGTCAACCTGCTCTCTGGATCTGAAACCGACTGTGCATTGTTCCGGTGTTTCCTGCTTGATGTTTACAATCGCCTCAACACCTTCTATAGCGAGCAGGTTCTGGTAAAGAGCGTCAGAGTCTCTGCCGTTTTGGCCGTATGTCAAGGTGTCTTCCATAGTTTCGTATGTTATGATCAGTTTTCCGTCAAAATAAGCTTCTGCATGGTCAAGCTGTTTTCCAAGCAGTTTTCTGCTTGAAAATGATTTGCCGCCGGTCATAAGATTGTATGTTTTCTTTGGGTTTGCGCCCTTGCTGATAAGCCTTGAAGCAGCCATAAAAACATCGGCGCTGTTTGATTCCAAAAAACGGAAAAAACCGCTGTCTGTAGAAAGCCCGAAAAAGAGAACTTCTGCTGCGGTCTTTGTCACTTCGCCGTGTGTTGCTTCAAAAAGCTGTTGAATAAGATAAGCCGCAGCCGGGGCAGAGGCGTCAACAATGCAGTTTTCGCCTGAAGGGTCTGAAGTCTTGTGATGATCAATAATGAATGTGTCAAAATCAAGCTTTACAATATTCAGTTCACCGATTCTATCTTTAGAAGAACAGTCTGTAATAAACAGACCGTAATCACTGATGTTTTGAATGTCATCAAATTCAGTTTTGAAAAGATGCTCATAAGTTTTCGTTTCGGTCTTTTTGAAAGGGCCGGCTGAAAGAAGCACCGTCTTTTTGCCTTTAAGCCGCAGAAGTTCGTCTAATGCAAGACAGCTTGCAATGCAGTCTCCGTCGGGCTCTTT
>CAMJMF010000088.1 GCA_946406925.1 uncultured Spirochaetales bacterium
GCGGTTCGCTCGGTCACATGCACGGCCGCAAGATTGCAGATCTTACAAAAATGGCAATCGATGCACGCTGTCCTGTAATCGGCATCAACGATTCGGGCGGAGCACGTATTCAGGAAGGTGTTGAAGCTCTCGGCGGCTACGGCAACGTATTCAACCAGAACGTACGTGCTTCTGGTGCAATTCCGCAGATTTCTATCATCGCAGGTCCTTGTGCCGGTGGTGCAGTTTATTCACCAGGAATTACAGACTTTATCTTTACAGTTGATAAAGTTACTCAGATGTTCATTACAGGCCCAAAAGTTGTAAAGTCTGTAATGTTCATGGATATTTCAGCTGAAGATTTGGGCGGTGCAAGCATTCATGCACAAAAATCAGGCGTTTCACACTTCCGCTGTGAAAACGAAAACGAATGTTATGAAACTGTCCGCCGCCTTCTCGACTATATTCCGCACTACTTTGGCGACAAGATTGAGCCTGATAAAAACTTCAAATTCGACGAAAAGAAGGCTGCAAAGAAGATAAACTCAATTCTGCCGGATAACCCGCGCAAGTGTTATGACGTGCGCGAAGTAATCAACTGCGTAATCGATGAAGATTCATTCCTTGAGATTATGAAAGAATTCTCTGTTAACTGCGTTGTAGGGTTCGGCAAGATTGAAGGACGCACAGTCGGCATTATTGCAAACAACCCGATGGGCTTGGGCGGCGTTCTTGACTGCGACGCTTCTGACAAGATTGCGCGCTTTATCCGCTACTGCGACAGCTTTGACATTCCGCTTCTGACATTCGTAGATGTTCCGGGCTTTATCCCTGGACCGCAGGAAGAGCAGAAAGGCATTATCCGCCACGGCGCAAAGGTTATCTATGCTTACAGCGAAGCTACAGTGCCTAAACTTACGGTAATCATCAGAAAAGCTTATGGCGGTGCTTATATCGCAATGTGTTCAAAACATCTTGGTGCTGACTTTGTTTACGCATGGCCGCAGTCAGAAATTGCTGTTATGGGTGCAGAAGGCGCAATCGAGATTCTTTACGCAAAAGAACTTAAAGACCCTGCAAAGGCACAAGAAGTTGCTGCCGCTGCAGAAAAATATAAGGGCGAAATTATGACACCGAATATTGCGGCAGAACGCGGCTATATTACTGAAATCATTCAGCCGGAAGACACAAGAAAGCGCATCATTGCAAGTTTTGACTTCCTTGAAACAAAGATTTTCACCAACAAGCCGCTCAAAAAGCACGGCAATATTCCACTTTAATTTCTTTTCCATAAAAAAGCCGCAAGCCGTTTTGGTTTGCGGCTTTTTAGTATTCCACACTTTATTTTGAATCTTGCAATTATGATGATTTAAAAATTTAGTTAAACTGCACAAATTCTGCTAAAAATACTTTTATTTCTGCACAAACAAAATAATTTTTTTATTTAAAAAGCAAAATTCCTTTTCCATTTCAGTTGCAACAAAAAATCATTCGGGTATAAAACCGAAGCATCACTTAAAGCGGCAAATGTTACCGCGGTGTTTTGGAGGTAAATATGACTGGAAAAGAAATTAGCGAAATGCAGACTAAGTATGTCTTGCAGAGTTGGAGCAAGCAGCGTGGACTCAATCCTACTCCTGTTTCGCGCTGCGAAGGAATTTACATTTACGATACCGACGGCAAACGTTACGCCGATATGTCTTCTGAGCAGGTAAACATGAACGCAGGCTATGCAAACAAAGAAATGACTGAAGCTATTAAAGCCCAGCTTGATTCTTACGCATATATTCAGGGTTCATTTGGTTCTGAACCGCGCGCAAAACTTGCAAAGTCAATTGTAGACAGACTGCCTGACTGCTTTGGAAAAGTCTTCTTTACAAACGGCGGTGCCGATGCAAACGAAAACGCAATCAAAATTGCGCGCATGTATACCGGCCGCTTTAAGGTCATGAGCCGCTACCGCTCTTACCACGGTTCAACTTTTGGAGCAGGAAACCTCACAGGAGAGCCACGGCATTTTGCGCTTGAGCCTGCAATTCCGGGTTTTATTCACTTTTTTGATCCGTATCTGTATCAGGAAAAACTTAAATTTGCCAGCGAAGAAGAAGCAACAGAATACTATATCCGCCAGCTCCGCGAACAGGTGATTTACGAAGGTGCTGACAGAGTTGCGGCAATTGTGTGCGAAACAATCACAGGTTCTAACGGTGTAATCATTCCGCCAAAAGGCTATTTGAAAGGTGTACGCAAAATCTGCGATGAATTCGGCATTATGATGATCTGCGATGAAGTAATGGCAGGCTGGTACAGAACAGGCAAAATGTTTGCGTTCATGAACTTTGACGTTGTGCCGGACATTATTTCTTTTGCAAAAGGCGTAAACTCAGGCTACATTCCGCTTGGCGGCTGCATCGTTAAAAATGAAATTGCAACTTTCTTTGACGACAATTATCTTTCTTGCGGTCTTACTTATTCAGGTCACCCGCTTGCATGTGCAGCCGGTGTTGCCTGCCAGGAATTCTATCTGAAAAATGATATAGAAGCTCACGTACAGAAAGTCGGTAAGCATCTTGGAACAATCCTTGAAAACTTAAAGACAAAACACCCGAGTGTCGGCGATGTACGCTACATCGGATTGTTCAGTGCAGTTGAGCTTGTAAAAGACAAAACAACACGCGAGCCGCTTGTTCCGTGGGGAAAAGATCCGCAGAATCTTATGGGGTTTGTCACAAAAGAACTCAAAACCCGCGGCTTTGTAACTTACACACACGAAAACTGTATCATGGTTGCTCCGCCTCTTATTATTACAGAGGAACAGCTTGATGAAGAAATGGCAAAACTTGATGAAGTGCTTTTCTTGCTGGAGGGAAAAATTGGCTTTTAATCTTACAATGCCGGGCAGAACAATAATCGGAAAAGATGCTTTCAATGATTCGCTTCCATTTATAAAAGAAATGGGGAACAAAGCTCTGATTGTTACTGGAAAAATCATTACCAAAAACGGGCTTACTTCACAGATTCAGCAGAAACTTGAATCTCAGGGAATAAGTTCGGCTGTGTTCAATGATTTACCCGGTGAGCCCGACGACAAAATGATTTTAAGCGCAGTTGAAGCTTACCGCACTGAAAATTGTAATTTTATAATCGGTCTTGGCGGCGGTACTCCGCTTGATACGGCAAAGGCTGTTTCGGCTATGTCAGTCCTCAATGGAGAGTTGATTGATTATGCCGGAAAAGAGATTAAGGGGAACTTTCCGCCGCTTGTCTTGATTCCTACAACAGCCGGAACCGGTTCAGAAGCAACAAAGTTTTTTGTCTATACAGATACAAAAACTGATGCAAAGCTTTTGATGAAGGGCGACGCGCTTTTGCCAAGTCTTTCGGTTGTAGATTACAGCTACACGCTTTCAGCACCGCGCGGCATTACGGTTGCAACTGGAATGGACGCTTTGACTCACGCAGTAGAAGCGTATACTTCAAAGAAGGCAAATGCACTTACAGATTTTTACTGTCTTGATGCAATTGAGCGCATTTTTAAAATGCTTCCGCTTGCAGCAAAAGACGCTTCAAATAAAGAAGCGCGTGAGTCACTTGCTTTAGCCGCTTATGAATCAGGCGTTGCAATCAATAATTCGAGCGTAACAATCGTTCACGGAATGAGCCGCCCGATCGGCGCTCTGTTCCATGTTCCGCACGGAATATCTAATGCAATGCTGATTACTGAATGCCTTAAGTTTGCGCTTGACGGAGCAAAAACAAGGTTTGCAGAAATTGCACGAAGAATAGGGACTGCAAATGCGGCTGATTCAGATGATGCCGCAGGTGAAAAATTCATCAGCGCACTTGAATCGCTTACAAAAGAGCTTGAAATTCCTACACTCCGCGAGTACGGAATAGATCTTGCAAAATTTGAGCAGCTTGAGCCAAAGATGGCAAAAGATGCACTTGCATCAGGCAGCCCTTCAAATACAAGAAAGGCTGTTTCAGAGGCAGATATCTTAAAGATTTACAAAAATCTTAGGGAGAAATAAGGGAAAAACAAGAAACTTTGTGCATAGCGCACAAAAAAAATATTAAAATTTGTTGTAAAAGAAATATTAATATTTCAAATTTGTGCCTATATTAAGCACATAAAACGACGAAACAAACAAACTGCAAAGGCGCAGAATCAAAGATTTTTGGTTCTGCGTCTTTTTTATTTGGAGGTACACGAATGCAAGCAGCTGTTGAAAACGAAGTATTTTTTGATCCTAAAACTGCACCAGTAAAAATTACAGTACAGAACCTGAGTGTAGTTTATAAGGCAACTGATGAAACAAAACAAACCATAGCTCTGCAAGGAGTGAACCTTGACATTAAGCGAGGTGAATTCATTTCTCTTGTCGGGCCTTCAGGCTGCGGAAAGACAACTCTGCTTAGAGTTATTTCAGGGCTTATTCCGTCAACATCAGGCAATGTTTTCATTGGCGGTCTTACACCGCAAAAAGCCCGCGTCGCAAAGGAATTCGGCATTGTCTTTCAAAGCCCTGTCTTGATGGACTGGCGCACAATAAGGCGGAACATCTGTCTTCCGCTTGAACTGATGAAAATGCCTAAGCCGGAACGCACAAAGAAAGTTGATGAAATGCTTGAAATAGTCGGACTTAAGGATTTCGGCTACCACTATCCGAGAGAACTTTCCGGCGGTATGCAGCAAAGAGTCGGAATTGCGCGTGCACTTGCATTAAACCCGAATGTACTCTTTATGGATGAGCCTTTCAGCGCGCTTGATGAATTCACCAAGGAAAAGCTGCATGAAGACCTGCTTAGAATCTGGCGCAAGACACATAAGACAATCATCTTTGTTACGCACAGCATTCAGGAAGCAGTTTTCTTGAGCGACAGAGTCGTGGTTTTTTCTCCTCATCCGGGAAGAATCACTTCGATTGTTGACATCGATATTCCGCGGCCTAGAAGCCTTGAATGTAAGAACACCCAGCACTTTACAGAACTGGTTGCAAAAGTCAGAAGCGGATTTGAAGGAGTTTAGCAGATGATGAACAGAATTGTTAAAAGCCAGAAGTTCGTTACGTTTGTGTGGGTACTCGGTCTCGTGATTGTCTGGGAACTCGGTGCATTTGTAATAGCCGGAACGAAGCGGACACCGGAGAACGTTCTGCCGCATCTGTGGCAGATTGTGCAGTCGGTGTTCAGCACAAAAAAGGTAACTGCAAATCAGACAGCAGTTCAGGTTGTGCTTATAAATGCAGGAATTACGCTGGGACGCGCGGTTGTCGGCTTTGTAATCGGTGCGCTGTCCGGTTATGTGCTTGCACTTTTGATGAGGCGTTTTGCGGCTATCGAGAAGATTGCGTTCCCTTATCTAATGCTGATACAGCTTATCCCTATTTTGGGAATGGCTCCGGTTGTTCTTGCAATTACGCAGGACATAAACAAGAGCCGTATTGTGATTGCAGCAATTCTTACGTTCTATCCTGTTGCAGTAAATACACTTGCAGGGCTTAAGGCAATAGAAAAAGAAAAGCTGGAATTATTTTATTCGTATGCAGCAAAAAGCTACGAAGTTTATCAAAAGCTGATGATTCCGGCGAGCATTCCTTCGCTTTTTACAGGGCTTAAGATTGCAGCGCCTATGGCAGTTACAGCTTCAATTCTGGTAGATACGCTGCAAGGTGGCGGCGGTCTTGGCTGTATGCTCAGCCAGTCTTTGAAACATGCGATGAGCATATTTGTGTTCTGGCAGATTGTGTTCTTCAGCGCAATAGTCGGAATCTTGAGCTTTTATCTTATGGTCTTACTGGAAAAGATTTTTGTTCCAGGTGCAAGAGCTGCAAAACAGCGGCGGACTTAATACAGGAGGCAGACAGTGAAGATGTTAAGACAGATAAAAACAGAGACCATTAAGTCGGTTTTATATCCGATTGTTTTCGGTGCTTTAGTTCAGACGTGTGCTCTTCCGATCTAAACAGAGACCATTAAGTCGGTTTTATATCCGATTGTTTTCGGTGCTTTAGTTCTGCTTCTGTGGCAGTTTCAAGTAATACATGAATGGTTTGGGGCTGATACTTTTACCCTGCCCCTTCCTTCAAGGATTATTCAGATTCTGTTTGACAACTTTAAGAAGATGACCGGCGACATAAGGGCAACTGTAATCGTTGCGCTTGGCGGACTTGTGCTTGGGTCAATTCTTGGGTTTGTTCTTGCAATGGTTGCGACAATGTTTCCTCATTGGGGAAAAGGCGGGCTTTCGCTTGCAACAGCGTTTAACGCAATTCCAATTATTGCGATTGCTCCGATTTTCAACAACCTGACCAAGGATTTCAGCCCTGACCCGAACACGCGGTCAATGCTGGCAAAGATGCTTGTTGTAATGATTACCTGTACGGTCAGCATGGCAATAAATGCTTACCGCGGTTTTACAGAGCTTAAACCGTTCAGTCTGGACTTGTTCAAGTCTTATGCAGCAAAACCTGCAACGGTGTTTTTTAAGCTCCGTCTGCCTAACTGTGTTCCGTACATTTTTACGGCACTCAGAATAAGCGTGCCTGGCTGTGTAATCAGCGCAATGGTAAGCGAATACTTTGCAGAATACATAATCGGGGTTGGCCGCCAGATACGCGAGAACATTGTTCTTGCACAGTACGCGACGGCATGGTCATACATTGTGGTTGCCTGTCTTATAGGAATTGTGATGTATGTAATTCTTCTGGTAACAGAAGGTCTTGTTCTTAAGAACAGGACTTCTAAATAACGGCAAATACATTTCTCTGGAGGTATGGAAATGAAAAAGCATTTGGCAAAAATCACTCTTATGGCAGCACTCGTTGTGCTCTCAACAGTGGCTTTCGGTTGTAAAGGTAAAGAAAAAGCAGCTCAAAGTGTAGGATGGAAAAAAGGAACTCCTTCTGCAACGATTATTAAAGAAGCTGCTGAAGCCGGTAAAGTCGGCAACTGGGGTTTGGGAAATGAATATGAGATTCTTGCCCTTCTTGCAAAATACAATCTGCCAACAAATTACTTGAGTCAGGCATTCGACATGGACGGTTTTGATGACAATACAATCGCACTTGCTTCTGCCATGACTTACAACGAACTTGGACTTGTTCAGAACAGTTATGACGGCGGTTACAAATACGGTGATTCAGTCGGAACAATCGACATGAACGATGAAGGCGTTGCAATGATGGAAGACAACATCTTTACAACAAAAAGATTTGCAGCTGAAAACCCGAATACTGTAAAAGCTTTTCTTGCAGCAAGCATGAAAGGTTGGGCAGCAGCTTGTGCTAACCCGGTAGAAGCAGCTGAAATCTGTTACAAATACGGTTCTTCAGTTTCTGCAGGTCACCAGCTTCACATGGCGAAGGAAGTAAAAAAGCTTTGTGAAACAAACACAAAGGGTGCAACAGTAACAGATTATGGCGCATTTGATATGGATGCAATGCAGCAGACACTTGATATTGCAAAAAAATATGTGCAGTTAAGCGACACTGAAGCAGGTAAAAAATTTGCTTCATTCACACTGGCAGATATTATGGACGTAAGTTATCTTGCTGCTGCAAAAAACGGAGACTTTTCAAAACCGGAAAAGAGTTCTGTAAAGATTCAGCTCAAGTGGCTTCCTGATGCACAGTTCATGGGTTATTACGTTGCCCTCGACAAAGGTTACTACAAAGACGTTGGTCTTGATGTAACAATCGTTCCAGGCGGCGGTGACATTGCAGAAACAACTGCGGTTTATACAGGTCAGGTTGACTTCGGTGTTACATGGGTAACAAACCTTGCAGTTGCTGATGCAGGCGGCATGGACTTGCTCGAAATTGCACAAGTTTTCCAGAAGTCTGGTCTGGTATTGGTTTACAAGTACAAGAACTAAGTGAACAAAACATAAAGGTAAGGAGACCGTCTGCAATGAGGCTGACGGTCTCCACTGGGGGTGTTCTATGGATTTGATTATAAAGAACGGAACAATTGTAACTTCAAAAGAAATGTACAAGGCAGATCTGGGCATTTCAGGTGGGAAGATAGTTGCAATTGCTTCTGACCTAAAAGACGATAATGCAAAAATCGTTGACGCTTCGGGCAAGCTTATTCTTCCCGGAGCTATAGATGCACATACACATCTTGCCATGCCCTTTGGTGGAACAGTTTCTGCAGACAGCTATGAAGCAGGCACACGTGCTGCTGCATGCGGCGGCGTTACAACAGTTTTCGATTATCCTATGCAGCGTAAGGGTCACGGAATCATCGAAACTGTTGATGCAAAGAAAAAGATTGCAGAGAAAGAAGCATGCTGTGACTTTGCTTTTCACTGCTGCATAACAGACTTGAACGACGGCGCAATCCTTGATGAGTTTAAGGACGCAGTTGCTTACGGTGTTTCAAGCTTTAAGTGTTTCTTTGTCTACAAAAAAGAAGGAATGATGGTTGACGATGCAACTTTCGTAAAGATTCTTCTTAAGGCAAAAGAAGTCGGCGCAATTACAAATCTTCATGCAGAAAACCCTGACATGATTGACTTGCGCGTTGCACAGTACCTTAAAGAAGGAAAAACTGACGCATGGTATCACTACATGAGCCGCCCTGAATTTGTAGCAGCAGAAGCAGACAAGCGTGCCGTTCACTGGGCACAGAATGCAGATGCTCCGCTTTACATCGTTCATATGTCTGATAAAGAAGGTCTTGAAGCAGCCGTTAAGGCAAAGATGGAAGGCGCAAAAATCTTTATCGAGACATGTCCGCAGTATCTTGAATTTACCTGCGATGTGTACAAGAGACCGGACGGCAGAAACTTTGTATGCTCGCCGCCAATGAAGGGCAAAGAAAGCCTTGATGCTTTGTGGCAGGCAATTAAGAACGGAACAATCGATACAGTTGCAACAGACCACTGCCCGTTCCAGCAGAGCGAAAAGGACTGGGGCTTAAACGACTTTACAAAGATTCCAAACGGTTGTGCCGGAGTTGAAAACCTTTACCCATATATGCTCGGCGCTGCAACTGACGGAAAGATTTCTTATCCGCGTGCAGTAGAGCTTTGCGCAGAGAACCCTGCCAAAATCTTTGGCTGTACGCAGAAGGGGTCGCTCGCAGTCGGTAAAGATGCAGACATCGTTTTGTATGACCCGAAGAAGGATTTTACAATCAGTGTCAGTAACATGCATTCAGATTACGACCACACAATCTGGGAAGGTAAAACCGTTCATGGCTACCCTGTTCAGACTTATGTGCGCGGCTCGCTTGTGTATGATAACGGCAAATACGTCGGTAAACCGGGCGAAGGCAAGTTTGTAAAGTGTGCGCCGGTTAAATTCTAACGCGGAAACTTAAAGGAGGACAGTATGGATTTTCGATACGCTTCACAGTTATTAAAAGAATCTGCTTCTGCATGCCTTCTTTGCAGCGGCAAAAATTGTACCTCAGCCTGCAAGAACGGAGTAGATGCTGCAAAAATTTTGTATTCTCTCCGCTTTGAAAATTACTGCGGTGCATACTCGTTTGCAAAGAAAAACACAGCCTGTCTGAACTGCACAACAAAAGAATGCGAAAGTGCCTGCTTAAAAGGAAAAATCACACGAGCTGTTCCTGTTCAGCAGACAGTAAGCGCGCTTCTTTCGTTAAGCGAAGATTCTGCTGAACTAAAAGACGGTGTCATCAGCGAAAACTATGATGATGTCAGTCTTGAAACGCTTTTCTGCGGAGTGCGGTGCGAAAATCCGTTCTTTCTGTCCTCTTCTGTAGTTGCAAGCAATTACGAAATGATTGCAAAGGCTTTTGACGAAGGCTGGGCAGGCGTTGCATTCAAGACAATCGGCGCATTTGTGCCTGAAGAAGTTTCACCGCGCTTTGCAACTCTCCGCAAGGAAAATGACAGCTTTGTCGGCTTTAAGAACATCGAGCAGATAAGCGACCACACGCTTGAAGAAAACCTCGGTTTTATAAGGCGGCTCAAGTCTGAATATCCGGCAAAGGTTATTATTGCAAGCATTATGGGGCGCGACGAAGACGAGTGGGAAAGTCTTGCACAACAAGTTCAAGAAGCTGGTGCAGACATAATCGAGTGCAATTTCTCCTGCCCGCACATGGCAGCACATGGACTTGGCAGCGACGTCGGACAGAATCCAGAACTTGTTGCTTCATATGTTAAGGCTGTACGCCGCGGAGCAACAATTCCGATTCTTGCAAAAATGACACCGAATATCGGCAATATGGAGTTACCGGCAGTTGCGGCTGTCAATGCCGGCGCAGACGGTCTTGCGGGAATCAATACGATCAAGTCTATTCTCAATATTGACCTTGACTCGTTTGTTTCACAGCCCCAAGTAGGAAATTACACAAGCATCGGCGGTTATTCAGGAAAAGCCGTAAAACCGATTGCACTCCGCTTTATCCACGATATGCGGAAGTGTATCGAAACAAGGGCAATTCCTGTAAGCGGCATGGGCGGAATTGAGTCATGGCGCGATGCCGCTGAGTTTATCGCGCTCGGCTGTGGAACAATTCAAGTAACAACGGCTGTTATGCAGTACGGTTATGGAATAATCCATGACATGATAGACGGAATTAAACGCTATCTTGCCAAGTACGGCTACAATTCGATTCAGCAGATTGTTGGACAGGCACTGCCTAAAATTGTTCCGACCGACATTTTGGACAGACACACAAAGCAGTTTCCGAAATTTGTGCGCGAAAAATGCGTAGGTTGCGGCAGGTGCATAACTTCGTGCTACGACGGCGGACATCAGGCACTTGATTTAGGAAAGGACGGAAAACCTGTTCTGAACAAAAAATGTGTCGGCTGCCAGCTTTGCGTTCTGGTTTGTCCTGCACAGGCAATTGTGCCGGGAACAAGAGTAGCAATTCAAAATAACAGATAAGGAGCATACTATGTATACATGTGATATTAAAAGAATGGAAGACAAGATTAAGACATTTGCTAAATTCGGCGACACAGGTCACGGCGGAATTACACGCTTTTCACTTTCGCCGGAAGCAATTCAGGCACGCAACGAGATTAAGGCGCGCATGACAAAGCTTGGTCTTGACTTTAAGACAGACGATATGGGCGACATTTACTGTACTCTTCCGGGAACAGACCCGAATGCCGGCGTTATCATGAGCGGAAGTCACTGTGACTCTGTCCGCCAGGGCGGCAATTACGACGGAATTCTCGGTGTAATGACAGCAATGGAAGCAATCGAGACAATCGTTACAGAAAAAATTCCTCACAAGCATCCGATTCAGCTTGTTGTTTGGACAAACGAAGAAGGTGCACGCTTTGAACCTGCAATGATGTGTTCCGGCGTAATCACCGGAAAATTCGACAAGACCACAATGCTTGCTTCTGAAGCAAAAGATGTTCCCGGTTATACATTCGGACAGGCTCTCGAAGAATCAGGCTTTAAGGGAAGCGTAGAAAACCGTATTGACCCAAAAAAAACAACAGGTCTTATTGAACTTCACATTGAACAGGGCCCGGTTCTTGAAGATGGAAAATATGACATCGGTGTAGTTGAAGGCGT
>CAMJMF010000089.1 GCA_946406925.1 uncultured Spirochaetales bacterium
GCACTTTGACCAAGCATGTCAACGATTGTCATATTTCCTCCAAAAAGGTTACTTATAAGGTTATTCTTATAAGGCTACTTATAAAATAAAATCTTATGGAGCAAAGTATATCGAAAATGTCAAACGTATTCAAGGTATGTATAAACTTTGGCAATTTTAATTGCCGGAAACTTAACAAGGGAGGACACCAGCTCAAAGTCCCGGGTGCGCACAAGCTTATTCTACGTAACGAGCTTTATCTAGCGCACCGCAGCAAGTTTCGCGCTTCGCGCAAAACTTGTAATGGGTATACAAGAGGACTGAGTGTATATGCTGTCTGTTTTTGTTTTACAAAAACAGACACTTTTCGCAGATTAAACTTTGTTCATAGATTAGGCTATTGCGAAAAGAAACCTTCCTTGGCCACGGCCTAAGGGCTCTGCCCTTAGGAAACCCGTTTGTACAAATTCTCTAGCTTCTTCACACTTTTTGCAGATTAATCTCCAGAAGTAAATTTTATCTACAAATTATCTATCTACGGGGTTTTTAGGGGCAGAGCCCCTAAACGTTGCTGGAAAAAAGAGGGGTTTTAGGGGAGAAAAGAACCCGCCTACGAGTAGAGGTTCTTGTCTCCCCTAATAATTCATTTTGCGATGAGTTCGTTAAGGCCTTCGGCGGCGTCTTTGGCACGGTGGGCAAGGTTCTGAAGAGCCGCGGTCTGCTCTGAAAGCAGGCGGTTTCTGGTGTCAATATCAGCTACTGCAGCCTGTGCACGGCTTGCCATATCAGAAAGTTCAGTCATATTAGAAGAAGCCATTTGAGAATAAGCATACTGCTGGTCTGTCTCTTTCTTAACATTCAAGGCAGATGCAGACATAGTAGCGGTAGCTTCAGAAATGCGCTTACCTGCCTCACGCTGAACCTGCATGCTTTGAACAGATTCATTAATCTGACAAGAAGAATCAACAGCTTCTTTAGAAACTTTCGCAAGAGCGTCTTTTACACGAAGACTCAAGTCAAAGCTCTTGCCTATGTCAGAATCAATTACCGTAACAATGTCTTTGATTTTATCAGCCTGATTGCTGCTTGCTGCTGCCAGCGTTTTAATTTCATGGGCAATAACAGCAAAACCCTTGCCGCTTATTCCGGCATGGGCAGCTTCAATAGAAGCATTCATAGCAAGCATATTAGTCTGCTGCGCAAAGTCAGTTACAATCTGAACAACGCCGAGGATTTCGCTTGAAGAATTCTTGATTGACTCCATAGCTTCTACAAGCTGGGCAACATCGTTTGCGCTTGTCTTTGCAAGATCACCCAAAGAGCTTGAGAATTCAGCTGTAGCAGAAATTGCGTCTGCAACCTGGTTTACACCGTCAATCATAAGCTTTGTCTCTTCAACAGCCTCTGACATAACTTCGGTTTCAGACTGAACTTCTCCATTAACAGTGCGGACAGATTCTACAAGGTTGCCGAGAGCAACAGACGTGCTTTTAACAGCGTTATTCTGCTTTTCAATAAAGCCTGCAATATTACCGACTTCTTTTACAGACAAATCAACAGATTCTGCAACCTTTACAACCGATTCATCAAGAGAAGCAGAAATTTCCATTGTTTCAGCAGAAAGCTTTGCTGCAGCGGCAAGCACTTCATTAAGCTTGTCTCTCTGCTGAGAAGTTGTAGTAATAAATTCGCTGATTTTCTCTTTATTCTGAATGTTCTCAACAGCAACAACGAAGAACATAGTTGCGTCTATAAAGAAGAATGCAAAGCCCTGAAGCCATGCAAACGGAATTTCGCCCTTGAACTGATAGACTATATCATGAACACCGAACATAAGCGCAAGCGAAATGCCTACAAGAATTCTTCTGGCATTCTTTGAATTAGCCCTTACTTCCTGAATAACCACTACGAACATGAAAATGATTCCGCTGAAAACAGGAATGAGCGAAAAAGTGAAAATCTTTTCATGCAGCAGAAGGCTCTTTGTGCCATATATGTATATGGCAGTTACAACAAGAAGAATGCAGAAAGCAACAGCACGCACTTTCTTATAGGAACGTTTGAAAAACTGTCTGATAAAGACAACAAGACACGCAATACTGTAGACAAGACAAAGACGTGCAAAAGTCAGCTGCCAGATAAACGGAATGAACGTCTTGCCGGTAGCCATATCAAAGAAATATACGGAAATGGTGAACAGCATAATTGAGAAAGAACGGCTCGACTTTTCCTTGTTGTCTGAAAAATACTGAAAAATAAAATAAAGGCCAATGAACATGCAGATTGCTGCCATCATGTAATAGACTGTGTTGTTAAGAAAATTCTGATAAAGCTTAGTCTTAAAAAAACGTGCAGAATCTACAAGATAAAACTGATCGAGAACAACATGTGTAGAGCCGGCACGGCATCTAATTGAGATTTCCACTGAATTGTTTTTTATTGCAGCAGCAGGAATATATGCAAGCGTGTTCGATACATGCGAAATATTGAATTGCGGGTCAATTGTACCGTGAGCGCTCATAAGAATGCCGCCCATGTAAATCTCAAGAGCAGCTGTACTTCTGCCTAGCTCAAGATACACGTCCTGCCCTCTCAATGAATCAGGTATAGTGACTTTTGTTTTAAGCCAGAATCTATCAGAGCCTTTTTCAATTGTGATTATTCCGGGCAGTCCGGCATCTGCCCAAGAAGCAGTCTCTGAAAACGGCATTGTCGCCCAGTTTTTATCATCACCGAATTTTATCTTCCAGTCAGCTTTGACCGGCTCCATTAAATCTTTAGCAGAAACAAAAAATACTGCAAAAATTGAAAGTAACAGACAAATCAAGACTAATCTATGTTTCATAGTTTAAAGTTAACATAATAAAACCAATTAGTCGAGTTTTTAAGTCTGCTATGTTAATATGCGACACGTAATGTCAATTTGTCTTTTTCAATCCAAAAGTGCGCTCATGTGCATATGCTTCCGGGCGCTGAGCAGGGTTCAAAACCGCGCAATAATGCGCTACACGCTGCTTGTTGCAAAGAAACTATAAGCACGTCGCTCTCACGACGACAACAAGCAGAGTGTTTTTGAACCCCACTCCGCTGCCCTTCCGCCTATGTGCACCCGTTACAAGTTTGTGCAAAGCGCAAACTTGGCCGTTTTGCTAGATAAAGCCAAAAATGTAGATTAATCCCTATGCAAAACGCCGCCTCGGATTAGGGGTTTTCCCTTCCCCTAAAGGCGGTCACGTATATAGTCCTCGATTGGGAGTTCTTGGCTGCCGGTGTGAACCAGGAGGGCTTTTTGAATAGCCCGGCCCTTTTTGTCTACATAAAGTTCAAGTACAGGCTTCAGGTTGTTGAAATCCTGCCAATTTATTTTGTCCACTTCGCGGGCGTAGTTTTCCTGCATGTAATAATCACAGCTTGTTTCTGCAAGGCTGCTCAAATCAAGGCCGAGCCGCACGCCTGCTGCCTCCAGCTCTTTGCGGTTAATTGAAAGCCTTACATAGCGGCCCTTAAAAGGGTCAAACGGGTCATAGGCTGTGCACGAAAGGCGGATTATCGAATTATTTTTGACGGCATCATTTTTTATTGCGTCTGCTCTTATGAACATTGCGACAATTACAGAAAGCTGAAGCACAACAGCAAGCACCAGAGCCAATTTTTTGAAAACCGGATTATCTGCAAAAAAACTAGTTATTTTCATTTTCAATTCCTTGAACCTCAGCAGGTCTTATCATTCTATTTATCAAAAGCAGCGCAATTCCAAGCAGAATCAGTGTAATGCCCTGCGCAACAAGTCCGTAGCCAAGCGTAAAAAAGCGGATCATAAGCACAGCTGTCAGATATACCGCTGTAAGATTTGCTTTTTTAACAGAATTTTCTTTGTAGGCGCAATAAAAATAGTAAAAGCAGAAAAGTGCAGTTGCCGGAACTGCAAGAATTCCAAAAGCTTCATTTGTAAAGAAAAGGCTTATATGAAGAACCATTGCAAGGTTAAAAAGCTTTCGGCTGCGGACAAGTTTATAGCACAAAACCGCACAGAGAATTAAAACAAACACAAGATAAGCCGTAAAGATTCCGCTGAAATTAAAGTCTTTCTTATTTGCAACCATATTAACGGCAGTTTCAATCAAAAAGAAAATTCCGTTTCCAATTGCAGAAAAAACCGTACAGAATTTTGCTGTTTTCTGCAAATCAGTATGCCGCCCGAAAAGATGAACAAAAAACAAAACCGCTGTAAGAATCCACAAAAATTCCAGACCGCTGCTGTCATAGATGCAGAACAAGAAAGCCTCTGCAAAAACCAAAAGCAGATACGGAAGATAATTCTTCTTGTTATAGACTAAATACGCAACCGCGGCATAAATTCCATTTGCCAGAATAAGAATGCTGCACGCATAAATAAAAATCTCTTTTTTAATTGAAGTGAGAAGCCACAAATATTCAAATACAATAACTAAAATCAGATTCAAAAAAATGTCTGCATGACACAAAAGTTTAGAAACTTCTTTTTTGAAGAGCATAATAATTGAAAAAACAGAAAAACCTATCAGCGGGACGCAGAAAACTAAATTGTCCAAAAGCATTGCTTTCAGTTTTTCATCTTGAATTGTGCGGTTTGATTCCTGCAAAACTATATAGAAAGAAATCAAAAGAATTGCGGCGAAAAATCTTGCCAGAATGAAAAACGGCTGCTTTTCTGCAAATTCAAAATGCTTTACACGGAATAAAATCAGTGAAAGCACAAAAAGCGCATAAACTGAAATCAGAATCATCGGAATGCCGTTATGCACGCACCTTTGAATCAGGCAGCAAGCCGCAAACACCAGAAAAACAGCAAAATGAAACGATTTGCTTCTAAATGCATAAAGAAGCGAAAATGCGGTTACTGAAAGCGCAAAAACAGTCGCCGGAAGACTCTTGCTTAATATGCTGCCTGTATTTTGGGCGTAAAAGAGCCCGGTAAACAGAAAAAGAAACGGAATCAAAACAAGGCTTAAGCTGACACCGATTTTCTCTTTTTTGACGAAATTTCTGTACAAAGGCAGACCAATCGAATAAAGCAGCAGAAAACCTGAAATTATGTATGTGACTAAATGCTCGGCAAAATTTCCGCGTACCTCAAAATCGGTTTCAGTAAAAAACGATGAATCAGCAAACAGCAGAAGGAAAAGCAGCGAAACCAGCAGAAGCATAACCGCCGCCGCAGATTTGAAATTCTCACTGCTTTTGAAAAACAAGATTAAGAAAATTGCTACAAAAACTGTATTCAACTGAATAAAGCAAAGCGGATACTCGCCGCATCTAAAAATCATCGGAATAAACAAAATTGCCGCAAAAGTAATGAGATTATATTTCTGCCATTTAAGATGCTCTTCTGCAAGCACAAACGGAAAAAGCGCAAGAACCAGAACATAAAAATACAAAAGGCTTGAATCCCAGGCGGCAATCATATAAGCAAAAATCTGAATCTGCGCAAGAATAAACACAGCGGAACTTCTAAACACATAGGTGATTAATACAGAAGAAAGCGTCCATACCAACAAAAATGAAGCTGTATCAGAAGGGAATTTGTAAATCTGCGAGACAAAAGCTACTATTCCACCAAAAAGCAGAGCCCAAAAAAGAGAAAAGCCTTCTCTTGCGCGCAAAGACAGATTCTTTCTGCGCAGCTTTAAGAAAACGGCAATGCCCTGAGTAATCACAAGCATAGAAACAGCCGTAATGCTTTTTGCAAGCCGTGAAATTGCCGCCCAGTTATATGCAATCAATGAAATGATTCCGCCTGCAATTAAAAGCGAAGCCAGAACAGTCAATATAACAGGCAGCCGCTTAGAAAGCCGGAGTCTTTCTTCTTCTTTCTGCTTAAGCTGCTGAAGTTTACGGTCAGCTTCTTCAATCCTTTTCTGCTCTTCATAGTATTGCGAAATTTTTTCAGCAGTTTCGTTTGAAATTACGTTTTTTTCAATTAAAACCGGCAGTTCTTTTAAAAGCCAGTCTACAAAATAAGTGTTCATACACAAATTATAGCAGATTTTAAAGTTTTCGCACAGAAGAAAAAATTTGCTTGACTAGCTGGCTATTTACCGATACAGTAATGAAATGTTTGATTCAAAAGAAGTTGATATATTTGAGCTTGATGAAGAAGATTTTGACACAGTAATCACAGATGACATCTCGTTTACCGGCACAATCAGATTCAAGCAGCCTTTGTTGATTAAAGGCACAGTAAAAGGACTCATAGACGCAACAAGCGAGCTTGTAATTGACACAAACGCTGTTGTAACGGCTGACATTACAGCTTCTAAAGTTCTTGTAAAAGGCAAAGTTTCAGGCAACATTGTTGCGGAACACATAGTGCACGTAACAAACACAGGTTCTGTTAACGGCGACATTACAAGTGCCAAAATAGTACTTGAAAACGGCTGCTTCTTTTCCGGCAAATGTACAATGGACAAAAAACTTGTATGATTTCCAAAAAGCTTTATGCGGTTGCTCTGCTGGTTTTTGCTGTTGTGGTTCTGTCTGCACAGTCACAGGAAACTGATGCACTGAAGCTCTACAATAACGGAAAATATCAGCAGGCAATTGACCAGTGCAAGAAAGAACTTGAAGCATCACCCGAAAACCTTGACACCTATACTGTACTCTGCTGGGCGCTGATTAAAAACGGTCAGTACCGTGAAGCAGAATATTGGGCTTCAGAAGGTTTAAGAATCGGTCAATACGAGCACAGACTTATAGAAGCACTTGCAGAGACAAAATACTTTTTAGGCAATAACGATGCCGCACTTTCTCTTTTTCAGCAGTACATTTCGCTTGTAAGAACAAACGCAAGCCGCGTCGGTGAAGCTTATTATTATATGGGAGAAATCTACATAAGAAAGGCTATGTTCCACCATGCCGATATTGCGCTGACTGTTGCAGTACGCTTTGCGCCGAGAAACGACAACTGGCTTGTGCGGCTTGGCTACGCAAGAGAAATGGCAAAAAATTACCGCGAATCTGCACTGGCATACGCAAAAGCACTTGAAATTAACCCCACACAGCAGGACGCAATACGCGGACAAGAGCGCATAAGCAAATATATTTATTAGAATGTTTACAATCCATTTTGAAACTTTGGGCTGCAAGCTCAATCAGATAGAGACAGAATCAATTGCACGCTTCTGTGCAGATGCCGGTTTTAATGTCACAATGACGCACAGCACAGCTTCTCAGGCTGAAACGACGCCGGTACTTTCAATCGTAAACACATGCACTGTTACGGCAAAAGCTGAACAAAAAGCGCGCCGCATAATCAGAATGCTGCTTGCCAAATTTCCGGCGGCGGCTGTGCTTGTAACCGGCTGCTATGCCCAGGTTGAAAAAACAGAAATAGAACAGATAGACAACCGCATTGTGGTTGTTCCGGGGATAGCAAAAGACATTCTTGCAGAGTTTCCGCACTTTTTTATGGACTTGCTTACAAAAGCAGGCAAAGCACCGCAAACAGAAGCAGAAGCCGCCGCGCTTGCAGAAACTTTGCGCGCATGGGTACCGCTAAAGCAGCTGCCCGCAAAGCATCTGCCAGCAAAGCAAAGCGAAAACAGGCTTAAGCCGAACAGCACCAGCGCAAAAGCAATTGAAAGCGTAAATAAATTCCGGCTTGCAACAGATTCATTTATGCACCACTCGCGCGGTTCAATTAAAATTCAGGACGGCTGCTCAAACAGATGCGCCTACTGCCGTATTTGCATTGCGCGCGGCGAAAGCGTTTCTCTTGCACCGCAGGAAGTCTTAAAGCGCGTTCTTGACATTGAATCAGGCGGACAGACTGAAGTTGTGCTTACAGGCGTTAATCTTACGCTTTACCGCGGAAGCCTCAACACAGAAAACGGCGAAAGACAGATGGATTTTGCCGATCTGCTTGAATATCTGCTTGAAAACACAAGCACAATCTCGATCCGCATCTCAAGCCTTTACCCAGAACGCGTAGACGATGCACTTTGCAGAATTATTGCCCATGAACGCGTAAGACCGCACTTTCATCTTTCGGTTCAGTCGGGAAGCAATTCAATTCTAAAAGCAATGCACAGACCTTATAAGGCAGAGACCGTAGTTGCGGCGGTTGAAAATCTGCGCAAAGCAAAAAACAATCCGTTCATTGCATGTGACATAATAGCCGGTTTTCCGGGCGAGACAGACGAAGACTTTGAGCAGACAAAAGAGCTCTGCAAAAAGTGTAGGTTCACATATATCCACGCTTTTCCGTTTTCGCCGCGCCCCGGAACAGAAGCTTATACCATGAAAAATCAGATTCCACAGAGAATTGCAGGAGAGCGCGTAAAATGGCTTTCTGAATTTGCACGCAAAAGCAAAAGCGAATATGCACAATCTTTTGAAGGCAAAGTGCTGAAAGCAGTTGTAGAAAAGCGTGAATCGAACATCGGAAAAGCGGTGACTGAAAACTTTCTGCATATATTTATAGAAGAAAACAAGCAGATTCTAAAAGAACTTGCCGGCAAAGAGGTTTCTGTCTTAATTAAAAAATCACTAGACATAACAGGCAGAGACGAAGAAACAGAAGCACAGGCAGTTCTGGTTCATAACGGAGCTTAATTCAATGAACAGACAAGCGGTTTCAGAGCCGGATTTAAAAACAAAGCTCGGGCTTTATTTTGACTCAGCAAAATGCACGCTGAAAACCGCCGTTTGGGCACCGCTTGCAAAGCAAGTGCTGCTGCTTATTTTTGCAACACCGAACACAGAAGAAGAGCCGCTTTTTAAGCTTGCACTCAAGAAGACACGCAAGACAGGTGTCTGGCACAGGAATTTTGCTAAAGAAGAGTTTACCGCACTTTTTAAAGACGCCGGCACTATTGACGGCAGATATTATTGCTACGCAGTGACAAACGCCGGAAAACCAGAACAATACTGCCTTGACCCGTACAGCTTTTCAATGGCGGAATACCGCAACGACAGAAAATTCTGCCCGGGCGCAATTGTAGACCTGGCAAAAGACGGAACGCCGCAAAAATGCAGGCTCCCTGCCCTCCCAAAAGAGAACACCGTCATCTACGAAGTTTCTGTACGTGATTTTACAGTAGACAAAAGCGCCGGAACAACAGCCAGAGGCGGTTCTTTCAAAGCCTTTGCCGAAAAGCTTGACTACATAAAAGAGCTTGGTGCAACGCATATTCAGCTTATGCCTGTTCTGAACTTCTACAACAACGACGAAACTACAACAGCATTTTCAGACAAATACCCGAATTCAAACTACAACTGGGGCTACGACCCGCACAATTATTTCAGCCCTGAAGGCTGGTTCTCTGAAAAGCCCGAAGACCCGTACAGCAGAATCCGCGACTTGCGCGCGCTTGTTCAGGCCGCGCATACCAGAGGTATGCGCATAATTCTTGACGTTGTCTACAACCACATGGCTTCAACTGAATTTTTAGACAATCTTGTTCCGGGCTATTATTTCAGGCTTAACGAAGACGGCTCTTTTACATCTGCTTCTGGCTGCGGCAACGACTGTGCAACAGAAAAAGCCGCAATGCATAAGCTTATAATTGACTCGCTGGTACACTGGGTAAAGAACTATGACATTGACGGCTTCCGCTTTGACCTTATGGGGCTTATAGACACAGACACGATCATGCAGGGGCTTGAAGCCTGCCGCCGCTACAAGAACGTGCTTTTTATTGGCGAAGGCTGGAAAATGTACAACGGCAAGACAGGCAGAGGCATGGACCAGAACATGATGCACGAAACAGCTGAAATTTCGGTGTTTAACGATGAGTACCGCGATCTGCTGAAAGGCGGCGGCATGAACGAGGCGCGCCTTGGCTTTATAACCGGTGCAGAAAAAGGCGCTGTGAACATTGAACAGCTTTTCTATAACATTACAGGGCGGCCGCAGCAGAATTACAGCGTGCTTAGTCCGTTGAACAATGTGCAGTATCTTGAAGCACATGACGGCCTCACGCTGCGCGATAACATAGCGTTCAACTGCGCCCTCAATCCGGCAGACAAAGCACAGGCTGCCGAGCTTTTTAAGCGCATAAAGCTCGGCAACTTTATTCTGCTCACATCGCAGGGCATTCCGTTTATGCACGCAGGTCAGGAATGTGCAAGAACAAAGCCCGCCCTTTTTGAGTCTTACGAAAACACAGGAAATTTCGTAAGAAACAGCTATAATTCGCCGGATTCGGTGAACGCCTTCAAATGGAATTTTGACCAAAATCAGCAGAAGCTTTTTGAATACACAAAATCGCTTATTGAGTTCAGGCGGAAGACAAAGCTTTTTAGATTTGCAAATCTTGCGGATATAGAAAAAAGCATTAGCTTTTACAAAGACCTGTCTGACGACAAGCTTCTGGTTTATTCAATTAAAGAAAGCAAAGAAAGCGGCAAAGAATGGTTTGTTGCCATAAATGCAGACACTGAAACCAGACGGTTACTACTTGCAATAAAACGCCCTCAAGTTTATGCTGACACAAACGGTGCAAGCCTGCGCAAAATTGAAAAACCGGCCGGAATAAGCTTCGGCAAAGGTTTTGTAGAACTTGCTCCGCTTTCAGCATTTATTTTCAAGTAGCTTCCGGGGGAATCATGATTGCAGTATTTGTAAATTGTGCCACAGTAATTGTAGGCTCAATTATCGGGTTAATTTTCAGCAGAAAGGTCACAAGCGAGCTTTCAAACATAGTTACTGCCGCCGCCGGAATTATTTCAGTTGTAATCGGCCTGCAGATGGCATTTGAATACAACAGCATTATTGTTCTGGCTCTTTCTCTGATTACAGGCGGCCTGCTCGGCTCCTGGTGGGACATTGACGGCAAAATCTTGAGTTTGGGCAAATGGCTCGAAAAGCGCTTTGCAAAGACGGAATCTACCGAAGCAGACGGAAGCGCCGGTGACGCACAAGCTGAAAGCGCACAAAATCAGGCTGCGCCGAAGCAGAATTTTGCTTACGCTTTTTTGAACGCATCTGTGCTTTTCTGCGTGGGTGCAATGTCAATTGTGGGTTCTTTTAAGGCGGGCATAGACAAAGACTACACGCTGATATTTACAAAATCGATTCTTGACGGCTTTATGGCAATTGTTTTTTCTGCCGCTATGGGCCCCGGAACAATTTTCTCGGCTTTAGCAATTCTTGTTTATCAGGGGCTTCTTACGCTGTCTTCTACATGGCTTGAGCCTTTTATAAGCGAGGCTATGCTCACTGAAATTAGCGCCGCCGGCGGTGCGCTCATCATAATGATTGGCATAAATCTGCTTCAGCTTAGAACGCTGAAAACTGCAAACTACCTTCCGGCAATTATACTGGCCGCGCTTTTTGTACCGGCGGTATCACTGTTAGGAATCTAATATAATGGCACTTGGAAGTGCCGGAACTTTTAAGGGGAAAGGGGGGGGGCGGGTGCGGGGGGGTGGGGGGGGGGGCCC
>CAMJMF010000090.1 GCA_946406925.1 uncultured Spirochaetales bacterium
ACACTCCATTCTACGAAGGCTCAGACTTACAGCGCGGTATGACAATCAGCGGGGCAGTAAACTTTATTGTAGCTCCAGATAAAGAAGATCAGAAACAGGCATTTATAAAAGAAGCCTTAATGCTCAAGCAGGCACTTTCTCTTTGTTCTTCAATGGTAAAGGAACACATGAGACTTGAGGCAGCTTTCTTCGAATCTGTTCGCGTCCTTGTAATGCGTATTTTGTATAACCCATCTGGCAAGAAATTCTCCCTCAAAGAAATTAATGACCGCATAAACGAACTTCTTAAACAGTCAGTTAAATCAGATGGCGTTATCAATCTTTTCTCTGATGTTGGAGAAAAAGTAAATCTCTTTGACCCGACCTTCCTCGAAAATATTTCAAAAATGAAAGAGAAAAATCTCGCAGTTGAAATGCTCAAGAAGTTGATTGCTGAACAGGTAAGAGTTTACAAGCGCACAAACCTTGTAAAATCAGAAGCCTTCAGTGAACTCATCCAGCAGACTTTGAACCGCTACCTTAACGGAATGCTCACAAATGAAGAAGTAATTCAGGAACTTTTGAAACTTGCAAAAGAAATGCTTCATGCAAGCGAAGAAGGAAACAAGCTCGGATTAACTGATGAAGAACTTGCCTTCTATGATGCACTCACAAAACCGGAAGCTGTAAAAGATTTCTACAGTGATGAGGAACTTGTGACCCTTACCCGCGAGCTTACAGAAACCTTGCGCAAAAATAAGACAATCGACTGGCAAAAAAAAGAATCCGCCCGAGCAAAAATGCGAATGATTGTTAAGAAACTGCTGAAGAAATACAAATATCCACCGGAAGGCCAGGAAGATGCATTGAAAACCGTAATCAGCCAATGCGAACTTTGGACGGATAACGTAATAGATTTTGATGAATCTGCGACGTTATCAGCTGGTTATTCAATAAATGATAATTACGGCTCACTAAAAGTTGCAGAGCAAGCTAACAACTACAGATCAAAGTAAAGCCGTGCACTTTCCTACCCGGCAGCCGTTTATGCTTCTTCCGGTGGATTTATTCTTTCCCAGGCAAGTTTTGCAGCTGCCTGCTCGGCTTCTTTCTTGTTTTTGCCGGTTGCCGAGCCGTATGTTACACCATTCAGTATAACATTTGTCCAGAATGTACGGTCATGTTCGGGGCCGGTTTTCTTTACAAGCTCATAAACTGGGCAGACTTTGTACTTTTTCTGAAAATATTCCTGCAGAAGCGTCTTATAATCTCTTATATGCCTGTTATCAAGAGCTTTGGCAATTTCAGGAACAATATTGCGCAGAACAAATTCCTGCGTAACTCTAAAGCCAGAATCAAGATAATAAGCACCGATAACAGCTTCCATTGCATCAGCCAGAATTGCTTTCTTTTTTCTGCCGCCTGACTGCTCTTCTCCCTTGCCCAAAATCAGACACTTATCAATGCCAAGGCGCAGTGCAATTTCAGAAAGCACAGGCTCAGAGACAACCACTGCCTTAGTCTTTGCCAAATCGCCTTCAGGCTTATCTTCCATAGATTCATACAGATGAGAAGCTGTCACCATTCCAAGAACAGCGTCACCCAAAAACTCAAGTCGCTCGTTATTCAGTCTTACATGCTGCTGGCTTTCATTTGAAAAAGACCTGTGATGAAAAGCCAGATCAAGGAGATCAAGATTTTTAAATTTGATTCCGGCTGAACGCTGGAATTCATTCAATTCTGTTTTTCTGTCTTTTGAAGAAGTAGCTGGAAAAAGAGACATAAAACACCTTTGTATATCAGCCAAATGTTTCGTAAATCATTTATAAAAAGAATTTATGAAATATTTGTGCAATTTCATCAAAATTGCATTATTTAAAATAAATACGGGGATAGCCGAGCCATCCCCATATTACAACAAGATAATAGAATTACTTATTTTGACTTAGCAGCCTTGATAAAATCATAAGCATCGCGAACAGTTTCAAATTCATTAGCCTTGTCATCAGGAACACTAACACCAAGTTCTTCTTCAATTGCATACACAAGTTCGTAGGTATCAAGACTATCTGCACCTAAATCCTGGCGGAATGATGAGTCCAAAGTAATCTTATCAGCATCAATTTCCAACTTGTCAGCAATAAGTGCTTTCATCTTATCAAATAATTCATCCATCGTAAAATCTCCTGTTAACCGTTGTTCTCAGGTGCGATTACCTGTCTGCCGCGATAGAAACCACATTTCGGGCAAACACGGTGCAACATTGTCAAGTTGCCACAATTGCCGCACTCAACAAGATTTGGGGCAGTCAAACGCATATTGATTGCCTGTCTTCTCTTAGTACGAGCTTTTGACGTTTTCGCTCTAGGTACTGCCATATATAAACCTCTTCTTTATAATTTGTTATAATAGTCAAGACAACATACTACATATACCTTAACCTGTCAATGCCCATTATAACACAAATCCATATTTTGTCAATTACAAAATTACATTTTTCATATTTTTGTCACAAATATTTTTTATTTCAAAAACTTTTTCTTAAGATTCTCTGCAACAACAGGCGGAACCATGCTTGAAACATCACCGCCAAAAGAAGCAAGTTCTTTTATTGCGCTTGACTTTAGCAGAAAAAACTTAGGATCAGTTGGAATAAAAATCGTCTCAAGTGAAGGACAAAGTCCCCTGTTCATCATGGACAAATCAAATTCATAAGAAAAATCTGTAACATTGCGCACACCGCGAATCAGCACAGCAGCCTCATTCTGAGTGGCATAATCTACAATAAGAGAATCCCATTGATGAACGGTAACATTCTTCCATTGCTTCAAAAGTTCTTCAAGCATTGACTGCCTTTCATCAGGCGAAAACAGATAACTCTTGTTTTTATTCACAGCAATGACAACATGAATATCATCAAACAATGAAAGTGCTCTTTCTATAACATTGAGATGACCATAAGTCGGCGGATCAAAAGATCCGGGAAACACTGCCCTAACCATGTGCAAAGAATATACTTTTTCGTTGCGGCAGGTCAATATACCAGTTATTACATGCAAAAACAAATTCTGCTCAAATTACTAAAGATTTTGGAGAAATTTGGAATATTTCTTAAAAATTCATTTGACTTTATACGATTGCAACGGTATTATTCATTTAGGAGGGTGCGCATGAAGAAAATCGCATTAGTTTTAGCTTGCTTTGCTACGCTCATATTTGTTTCCTGCACGTCTGCAGACAAAGCCGTTGTCGAATCAAAAGCTGAACCAGAATCAGTAAAACCTGCTGCAGAAACAGAAGTTGTTGTACCTGAAACAGAGACAAAACCTGTAGTTGAGAAAAAGCCTGAGGAGCCAAAACCTCAGAAAGGTACGGCTGTAAAACAAGAACCAGTACTCTCTGAAGCAGATAAAGAATATGCCCGTTCAGTTTCTAACTTATCGGGTGCCATATCAAAAGATGAATTTGTTGAAGACAAGAAAGACATCATGATGATAATTGATGACCTCAATGAGATTATCAAGAACCGTGATTATGACGCCTGGCTTGCTTATGTAAGCCCTGCTTCAAAACAATATTGGAGTAATCCAAAAAATCTTGCTGCTGTTGCAAACCGCCTTCCTGTTAAGGGCATTAAAATCCGCAGCATGAAAGATTACTTCCTTTATGTATTCATCCCGGCACGTCAGAACAGCAAAGTTGAAGAAATCCGCTATGTTTCTAAGACTATAACAAAAGCTGTAGAGCCAAAAGAAGATGAAGACCTGATATTCTATATGTTTGAGAAAGCATCTTCCGGCGACTGGATGTTAAAGCTTGATACACTTTAATTAAGCCTTGTGAACCGTCCTAGATTTTAGGGCGGTTTTTTTATCCCCAAAAGCACAGAACCCGCCCTGCACCAGCCTTTAAGATTTCCTTTCAATTCTACAAAAAAAAGAGTGGCATTTTTTTCAAATACCATGTAAAATTAATTTAATTCCCTAATTCGTAACTTTTCTATTAGATTGAATGTTTTACATACAGAATTTTGCCAGAGCTTATCCGACAATCTTCTTAGAGAGTTCATTCATTGAAAAGCGAATTTCTGAATGAAATAATTCAAGAGAAAATCTGAAAACTAACAGTAGGAGTATTTATGAACTTCAAAAAATTGGTTTTAGTAGCTGCTGTTGTATTGTTTGCAGTAACATGCATTTCTGCACAGCAAAAATCAGAAGTAACAGTTGAAGAACAGTATCTCTCAACAATCGAAGACGTAATTATCAAAGAAATGACAAAGTCTGATGTAAGAGATAACAAGCTCGTTGCTTTGCAGTACATTGAAGATGCATTGAATGCAAACCGCATCAGCCCGGAAATTCAGGAAGCATTGAATTCTTTGGTTGGAGAAGGAATCATGAATCCTAACCGTGAAAACGGCCGTCTGGTAAATAACTATCCTGATGTTCGTGCAAAAGCTGCTGATTTGATGGCAAAGATTCCGACAGAAGATTCAAAAGAAGTACTTATTAAGATTGTACTTGGTGATACAGAACCAATGGTTATCACATCAGCAATCCGCTCATTGGGAATCATCGGAATCAACAACAACGACGACGTTGTTTCAACAATCGCATGGACAGAAAAACGTTTTTCTACATTGAACCCAACAAGCAGCCTTGCTTTTGAAGTTCTCAATGCTTATGAAAAACTTCTTCCATACACAAAAGATAGAAACGCAATGATTCAGTCTATTTCAAGAATTGCTGCTAACTATCAGTATGTAACTCCTGTACGCAACCGCGCACTTGAGCTTCTCAAAGAAATTTCTATCAAATAGTTTTTTCTAAACTTGAAAAAGCAGGCTGTTTTTCAGTCTGCTTTTTTTTTGCAGAATTTATCAAATTATGGAAGAAATATCAGAAATCAAGGAATACGCTAAAGAACACTCTGTTCCAATTATGATGGACGACGGCATTGAGTTTATCTGCAACTACATAAGAGAAAACAACGTGCAGACAGTTCTTGAGCTTGGCACAGCAATCGGCTACTCTGCCATGCGCTTTGCGAATATCCGCGACGATATTTTTGTTTCAACCATAGAAATTGACATTGAGCGCTATCAGCAGGCCGTGCGCAACATTCACGACAACAACCTGATGGACCGCATTACCATATACCTTGGCAACGCACTATCCTACACTTTCAAAGAGAAATTCGACCTTATATTTATTGATGCGGCTAAATCGCAGTACATCAATTATTTTGAAAAATACAAAAACAACCTGACCGAAAACGGCGTAATAATCAGCGACAACCTGTTTTTTCATGGAATGGTAGAAAACATAAACCTTACACACAATTACAGCACAATAAAGCTTATAAGAAAGCTTAGAAAATACATTGATTTTCTAAAATCAAACCAGGAATTTGAAACAACCTTTTACACTTTGGGCGACGGCATCTCCGTCAGCAAGAGACACCACCCCAATTCAGCCAATAACAAAGGAGAGACTTTTTTATGAAGCGACTTATAACATTGTTTATTTTCGTTCTTTTTCATTTTATTTGTTTTGCTTCTGGAAGTTTTGACTCTGAATCACTTCCAGAATACAAAGTGAAAGAACTGGAACAGCAGCTTAGACAAAATAAAAATGTCAAAGATGTTGAGGTATTCAAAACATCTGAATACGCAAAATTTTGTGATGTAAAAGTAACTCTTGAAAATGATGAAATACTCTATTTTAGGAATCATTATTCCGTAAACGAATGGTTACTAAAAGTAAATGATTATGTCATAATTGATTGGAATCCATCGCCAGGTCTTAAATATCTGTCAGAAAATAAAATTGATTGGTACCTGATAGCAGGGCATATTGATTTAAAACTTTTTTGTAATATTAGAAATCAAAAAGTTACTAATAAAGCAGTAAGTTCAGTCATGTTTGATATAATCAATAATTATAGTGAATTTTATAAATGGGTTCTAAGTCTGCCAGATTGTCCTTTTGATTTATCCAGAGAAAAATTTATTCTTCCTTCAGATGAACCACTGGTTCTTCCTGAAAGCTGGAATAAATATGACAGCCCTTATACCTATGAAATTGACGGCATCCCGCATAAAATTTTTAAACTAAAAGTCAAAGACCTTGATACATTTGCAGAAGCTCAGAATTTCGATGAAAGTGAGAAGAAACGCTGGATATGTGATTGAATTTTAATTAGAAAATAGAATTCTAGCATATTTGAAAAACCTTGCAACAAGTCCGCTTTTCTTGTATCATAACTAAGCGTTGAGAGATTAGCTCATTTGGATAGAGCGCTTCCCTCCGGAGGAAGAGGCGGCAGGTTCGAATCCTGTATCTCTCGTTTTTTATTCCACTTATGAATGATAAATCTGACACAAAGCCCAAACTTATTCTTGCTTCAGGTTCTGCCTACAGAAAGCATGTGCTTGAAAGCCTGAACCTCGAATTTGAAACAATCATTTCAGAAATTGATGAATCTTTTGCGGATAATTTTCCATGCGAAGAAAAGCCTGAAATAATTGCAAAAGCAAAAGCAGAAGCCGTATACAACAAAATATGCACTTTTTCAAAGGCTGAACAGCAAAAATATCAGAATGCGCTGATAATTGCGGCAGACACACTTCTAATGTCCGGGGCAAAATCTTACGGCAAGCCCCAAAACAGAGCCGAGGCATTTGAGTTTCTAGAAGCTTTCAGCGGAAAGACACATTTTGCAGTTACTTCAATTGTAGTTTTCAACACCAAAACAAAGACTTACCATTCAGTTAAAAACAAGACATCAGTCACTTTCAAAACATTAAATGCAAAAGAAATAAATGCTTATCTTGATTCCAACGAATGGCAGGGAGCTGCCGGCGGTTATAGGGTTCAAGGGCTCGCCGCATGCTTCATAAAAAGAATTGAAGGCTCAACAAGTTGCGTTGCGGGCTTGCCTATTTCTGATTTTTATGACATACTGCTCTCGCAGGATTATTCTATATTGGGATAATGCTGTTCTCCATTGCTTTTGCGATGGCAGAATCTTCTGGTGCGCAGCATAGCTGCAATCCAAGATATAGAGTCAGGTGAGGGTTTTTTAACCCCCGATGAAGGAGCATTTCGTGGCAGTAGTAACCATGAAGAGTCTGCTTGAATCTGGTGTACACTTTGGTCATCAGGTTAAGCGTTGGGATCCACGTATGAAGAAGTTCATTTTTGCTGAACGCAACGGGATTCACATTATCGATTTGCAGAAAACAATCGTTTCAATCAAGGATGCTTATGAAGCAGTCCGCAAAACAGCAGCAGCAGGAAAAACTGTACTTTTTGTTGGTACAAAAAAACAGGCACAGCAGGCAATCGCTAAAGAAGCTGAACGCTGCGGCATGTTCTATGTAAACAACCGCTGGCTTGGTGGTATGCTTACAAACTTTGCTACAATCAAAAAGTCTTTGCTTCGCCTCAAGAAACTTGAGAAAATGGAAGTAGACGGTACATTCGAAAGCATTACAAAAAAAGAAATCGCTGCTATTCAGAAAGAAAAAGCTAAGCTCGAAAAGAACCTTTGCGGTATCAAAGAAATGAAAGAACTTCCTGGAATTATCTTCATTATTGATACACACAAAGAAGCTATTGCAGTTGCAGAAGCACGCCGCATGGGTATTCCTATTGTAGCTGTTGTTGATACAAACTGTAACCCAGAAGGCATCGATTACCCAATTCCTGGTAATGATGATGCTATCCGCGCAATCACACTTTTCACTTCAATCATTGCAAACGCAGTTGTTGAAGCTGACAATGAAAACGGTCTCAAGATTATTGAAGGTCTTCAGGACGAAGATGACGAAATCAGCGAAACACTGAAAACTGAAGATGAAGAAATCGTTGACTATTCTAACTACACTCCTACAGAAAACAAGGATGAAGTTGAAGAAGAAGCTGATGATTCTCTTGTAGACGAAGACAAATTGTACAAATAAAAGTATTGTGGGGCTGAATTCAGCCCTGCACATTGGAGATTATAAATGGAAATTAAAGCAGCTGACGTAAAAGCATTGCGTGAAAAAACAGGTGCCGGCATGATGGAGTGCAAAAAAGCACTCGTTGAATGCAACGGAAACGAAGAAGAAGCAATCAAACTGCTTAAAGAAAAAGGACTTGCAGCTGTTGCAAAACGTTCTGAACGTGCAACAAAAGAAGGCCGCATTTTCATTAAAGTTGAAGGCTCAAAGGTTGTTATCGGCGAAGTAACTTGCGAAACAGACTTTGTTGCAAATAACGCAGACTTTGTTGCATGCGGTCAGAAAATCGTTGATACAGCAATGGCAAAAGGCTACTCTTCTGTAAATGACGAGCTCAAAGGTCTTCTTGAAGACTTTGCTGCAAAGACACGTGAAAACATGGGTCTTCGCCGTCTTGAAATGATTGAAGTTCCAGCCAGCTGTGTAATGGCAAAATACGTTCACGGCGACAACAAGACTGGCGTTATCGTTGTTCTTAAGACAGAACCAACAACAAATGATGCTAAAATTGCAGAATTTGCTTATGACTGCTGTCTTCACATTGCAGCATTCAACCCGCTCTACATTAAACGTGACGAAGTTTCACAGAGCTATATTGACGAACAGAAAGAAATTTTCAAGGCTCAGCTTGACCAGGACGAAAAAATGGCTTCTAAGCCTGAAAACGTTAAAGCCGGTATCCTCCAGGGCAAAATCAACAAGCACCTGGCTGACATCTGCTTTATGGATCAGATGTTCGTAAAAGACGACAAAGTTACAGTAGCTAAAAAGATTGATGAAGTTGCAAAAGCTTGCGGCTGCAAAATCACGATTGAAAAGATCGTAAACTACGTACTTGGTGCATAATTACACGGGGCTGTCATTCGGCAGCCCTGTTTCACTTTTTTTTTGAGTAATTAAACATATTGTGTTATAATATCTGACGGATTTCTTTTGAAGTCTTCAGAATTAATCTACTTTTATATAACCTGCTTTTTAAGGAATCAATTATGTCTGAAATCAATGAAGCAAGCGTAAAGCGCATGGAAAAAACTATCAATGCACTGAAAGATGAATTCAATACAATCCGCACAGGCCGTGCATCGGCTTCTCTTTTTGATAAAGTTCGTGTTGACTATTACGGAGAAAAAACACCGCTTTCTCAGGTTGCAAACATCGCAATTCCTGAAGCACGCATGGTTGTTATTACTCCTTGGGATAAAACTCTTATTGGCGAAATCGAAAAAGCAATTCAGCGCTCTGAACTTGGTTTGAACCCGTCTAATGACGGCAAGGTTATCCGCATTGCAATTCCGCCATTAACAGCAGACCGCCGTAAAGAGCTTGTAAAACAGGCAAAGACAATTGCTGAAAACAGCCGCGTCGCAATCCGCAATATCCGCCGCGACGGCAATGAAGAGCTTAAAAAGCAGCAGAAAGACGGTTCAATCACAGAAGATGAATTAAAGACAACAGAAGATTCACTTCAGAAAACAACAGACAAGTTCATTGCAGAAATTAATAAAATCTTTGAAGATAAAGAAAAAGAGATAATGGAAGGCTAATGGCTGAGTCAGGCTTAGACAAAGAGAATATTCCCGTTCATATTGGAATCATCATGGACGGGAACGGACGCTGGGCTCAAAAAAGAAATCTTGCACGTTCTTTTGGTCACAAAGAAGGGCTTGAAAGCGCCCGCCGCATTTTGACGGCAGCGGCAGAACTTGGCGTAAAATACGTAACATTATACACATTCTCAACTGAAAACTGGAAAAGAACCAAAGAAGAAGTCGGTTTTCTTATGGGGCTTATTACAAATCATCTTCACGCTGAAGTTGAGCGCTATCTGAAAGACGATATCCGTCTTCTTCATTTGGGCGACATGGCAGGTCTTCCACCTGACGTTCAGAAAGAGCTGAAAGACGCCATGGAAAAAACTGCCTCAAAACGCAGTACAACTGTAGTGCTTGCCATAAACTATGGCGGAAAAGATGAGATAGTACGCGGCGTAAACAAAATTCTTGAAGCAAAAGACAAGCTGCCTTCAAAAATTGATGAAGCTGCACTTGAAAAAGCTTTTGACATTCCGGATCTTCCGCCTGTAGATCTGCTAATAAGAACCGGCGGAGAAAAGAGATTGAGCAATTTTCTTTTGTGGCACGCCGCTTATGCAGAGCTTGCTTTTTCAGACACACTCTGGCCGGATTATTCCAAAGAAGAATTCTTAGCAACAATAGCTGATTATCAACATAGAAACAGAAGATTTGGTGGTGTCAAATGAGTAAAGTAATACAACGTTTGCTGACTTTTATAGTTGCTATCCCTCTTTTGGTAATACTTGTCTGGTTTGGCAAATGGCAGAATCATCTGTTACTTAACATTGTTGTTGTTATGGCAGCTGTACTTGCGGCAAACGAAACGCAGTCGCTTTTCAAGCAGAATCTTGCTGTGCAGCCAAGACCATTAGTGCTGCTGCTTTCTTTTTTTGTTTCAGCAACAGGCACTTTCTGCACTACTTTTAATTTTTCACTGGAATATTCAACATTTGCATTTGTGTTCGCACTTGCATTTATCATTACTTTTGAAATTTTCTCTAAAAAAGCTGTAGAAGAACAGTTTGCAAAGTCTTTAACAAGAATTGTCACATCTTCTTTTACGCTTCTTTATTCTTCGTTTTTTCTGACTTTCATTCAAAGAATGACAATCTGGCAGTATTCTAAAGAAATTATTGTCATTTTTCTTCTTATGGTTTTTATGTGCGATTCAGTTGCATGGCTGTTCGGCATTACAATGGGTAAAGGCAACAGAGGAATTGTCAAAGTCAGTCCTAATAAAAGCATTGTAGGCTTTTTCGGCGGTTTTGTCGGTTCTATTGCAATCGGCGTTATTGCTTCTTTTGTTTTTCCTTCTATTTTTGATTCGTTATCAAGAATGGTACTTCTTGGTTTTTTAACAGCTTTTGCTGCTATTCTAGGCGATTTGGCAGAATCTGTAATGAAGCGCTCTGCTCAAATTAAAGATTCCGGTAACATTATTCCTGGTCGCGGCGGCATTTTGGATTCTATCGATTCAATTTTGTTTGCGGCACCTGTTTTTTATATTGCAATTCAATTTTTATTTAATTTATCTTGAGCTATGAAAAAAATACTCATTTTGGGAGCCACAGGCTCTATTGGGAAAAGTGGTCTTGATATTATCAGGCAACATCCTGATAAGTTTTGTTTGGTCGGCATGAGTGCACATAACAGCTGTGATGCCCTGCTGAAATCGTCTGAAGAATTCAACTGCAAGAATTTGTGTTTAAGCTCTGACAAAACACAGCACCATGATGGCATTTCTTTTTATGGCACAGACGGCTTAAAAGAGCTTATAAAAAAC
>CAMJMF010000091.1 GCA_946406925.1 uncultured Spirochaetales bacterium
GGTTACTGTAAAGAATCTCGGCGGTAAAACTATGGTTTCATTCAAAGGTGAAAACAATGATGAAATCAACCTTTGTGACATCAACAGAGCTTCTGAATATCAGGATTTGTCAGGCTATACACTCTTTTTGGGTAAAGACGGCAATGTAAACGCATCAGATATTAATGTTGACATCGGCAGAGTCACAATGACAGGCGGAAACCTTTCTGCTATATACGGATATAATGGAAACAACTCAAACTTTATTGGAGAAGTAACAATAGAAATTAAAGGCGGAACTGTTAATAATGTTGTCGGCTTTAATAAAAATGAAGCAAGCAAACCAATAAACGCAGAAGTAATTGTTTCCGGCAACCCGACTATTGGTAATAAAACCAGCAGCGGAATCTGGCTGAATTCATTTACAAGTCCTTGTGTCACTATAAATGACAGCATCAGTTCTGCAAGTGCTGAAGCAGTTACCCTTATAGCAGCAGGCGCTACACAAAACGGAACTCACGTTGCAGAAGCAACTTCAAGCAGTAATGCCGATGCAGGTAAATTCAAGCTTTTGAACAGCAACACAAACCAAGGCAGTCTCAATGTCGGTAAAAACGATAAATATATCGTTGTAATTGGTTCTGTAAGTCTTCCTGCAGTAGCAATATGGCAAAGTGGAGATACATTCACTCTTGGTGAAAATCACATTTTGCAGGGCGGAACATATTTCAGCGTATTTGTAAACGGCGGTTACTTTACAGTTCCGGGAACGAATTTGACAGATGAAAATGGTATACCTGTTAATGCTCAATTTGATATGGCTGTTCCATATTCAGAGACAGGTGCTGTAACATATGTAGAAGGTTCTGGATTGAGTACAACTGGAAAATATCAGTATATCCAGTTCAAATCAACTTCTGGTGAAATTTCTTCAAAAGCAGCCGACATTTACCTTGCAGGAATAGTTTTCCATGGAACTAATGTTACTGTGAGCGTCAACTTGCAGACAGTGCCTTTAACTGAAATTGATTCTGCAGGTGTTACTTACTTTAACGGAAGCTTCTACAAGATTATAAAATTCGATACTCTCACAGGTCTTAATCCTGTCAACGATAAGAGTTGGAACACTGCATATAATCTTGCAAAAGCAAGTACGTTCAACGGTCTGCATGGTTATCTTATGACCATAACCTCTCATGTAGAGAACAAATTCATCTATGACCGTGTATATGTCAAAAACGGCATAACAGGCAATGATGCAACAGGTTGGATTGGAGCTACAGCATCAGAAAACAACAACGGATATGACAGCTCTACATGGACTCATAAGTCATACAGAAATGACTGGGTTTGGGCAGCTGGTCCAGAAGCAGGTCAAGTATTCTATACACAAAGAGCATACTCAAATAATGGTGATTATGTTTCGCCAGGAAAATACTCGTCATGGAATAATAGAATTGACGGCACGAAACGCGGTACTGGAGCAACAGGTAGCGAACCTAACAACAGCGGCAATGAAGCATATGCCCAGTATGTTGGTAAATACTACTGGAATGACTTGTCAATGACAAAGAGCGGTACAGCTGGTCAATATGTTCCGGGTTCTTTCATCGTAGAATATACTGCATACCCAACAAATGCTGTTGGTCATGCAGAAGCAGCAACACATACTGCCCTTTCTGACAGTAAGACATATTCTCACTAAGCGACAGAATGTACAGGGCTTCTTACCAAGCCCTGCCTGCAAATCGCACAAGCACACCGCCCTCTTGAGCATTGCCTCAAGGGGGCTTTTTTTATATTGGGCTTTTGGCAACGGTTAAAGCTTTAGAAGGGTTATATTGCTTAATAACACCCCGTTATATTGCTTGATAAGACCCTGTTATTAAGCTTAATAAGACCCCCTTATATTACTTGATAACACCCTCTTATATTGCTTGATAAGACCCCATTATATTAGTTAATAACACACCGTTATATTGCATAATAACGCCCCATTATATTGGGCTATAATGCATCGTATGGCATAGATTATAAAAAAAGACTGCCCCAAAATGAGACAGTCTTTTTTATTAGCTCGGCTTATGTCAGCAGGCTTTCTGTAAAAAGCTACAGATTATTTTCCAATATAAGCCAATGCTGAATCGGCTGCAATTTTGCCGAAGATACAGATATCGGCTACAGCGTTGCCGCCTAAGCGGTTAGCACCGTGAACACCACCTGTAACTTCACCGGCTGCATAAAGGCCAGGAACTGATTTTCCGTCTTTTGTCTGAACTTCAGCTTTTGTATTGATTTTGATACCGCCCATAGTGTGATGAATTGCAGGAGCGATTTCGATTGCATAGAACGGACCTTTTACAATCTGGCAGTCTTCATCAATCTGTTTGCCTTCAGCGTTCTTATAAGAACGTGTAAAGCTGTTCGGGTTGCGGTCAAAATCCGGGTCTTTGCCGGCTTTTACGTAGCCGTTGTACTGTTCGATTGTAGCTTCAAGAGCATCAGCCGGAATATTGAGCTTACCGGCAAGTTCTTCAATTGTCGGGGCTTCTGTTGTAAGACCATTCTTTACGTAGCCGTTGATTGCTTTAAGAGAATCGCGCACACCCTGGTCAAACAAAAGATAAGCTGTTTTGCCAGTCTGTTTAAGAACGGCGGCAGACATTACGTCGCGTGTTGCCATTTCGTTGCCGAAGCGTTTGCCTTCGCGGTTTACAAGAATTGCACCGTTTCCGCGAACAGCTTCTGTAATCATTGTTCCGTTGTTAGGCACTACAGTCGGGTGTGTCTGAATCTGTTCCATCTGGAACAAATCGCCGTTGAATTTTTCAATCCAAGCGAATGCATCGCCAGTTGCGCCCTTATGGTTTGTTGTTCCGAAACCTACAAGACCTGGCTGATATTTAACGACCATTTCTGAATTAGCACCAAAACCGCCAGTTGCAATAATAACAGCCTTAGCTTTGATTGTGTAATCGCCGCTTTCTGTGCTTACTTTAACGCCGGCCGCTTTTCCGTTTTCTTCGATTACATCTGTAACCTTGTTGTTAAGACGGATTTCTGCGCCCTGCTTTTTGCAGGCTGCTTCAAGAAGCGGAACAAGATGAGCGCCGATTGCGCCGCCACCTTGCGGGCGGTGAATGCGCTTGTTTGTAGCACCGCCGAAAAGACCGACATCGCTAAGGTCTGCACCTACGATGTCACTCTGAAGCCATTCTACGATGTCAGCAGAATTTTCAACCATTGTGCGGACAAGTTCAGGATCATTGATGTTTTTTCCGCCTTTCATTGTATCGTTAAAGAATACATCTTTGCTGTCTTTGATTCCAAGTTTTTCCTGTTCTTTTGTATAAGAAGCGTTAAGACCGCCGGTTGAAGAAATTGTGTTTCCGCCGACTACGCCCATTTTTTCAAGGATGATAACTTTTGCACCTTTGTTGGCGGCTTCAATACCGGCAACCATGCCAGCGCCACCTGCACCAACTATTACGATGTCACATTCTGTGTCTGTGTATTTTGCAGCACTTACAGATTCGCCTTTAGAAGCGGCTACTGCTGCCTGAAGAGCCTGAATGATGCCTTTTGAAGTGATTGTTGCACCTGATATTGTATCAAGCTTGTCTGCGCTGCCGGTTTTCTTTGCCTGTTCAATAACACCGCTGATTGCCGGGTCAGAAATTCCTGGTGTTTCTGAATGCGAAACAACTTTTGCGTCAACAATCTTTCCATTATTTATTGTTGCTGAAACTTCGATTTTACCGTTGCGACCGTCGCCTGTTCCTGTAAATGTCTGCCCTGCTGAGCCAGCCGGCTTCTTTGAGCAGGCAATTGTTGTTATAATGGCAGCAGCTGATAAAGCAATGAATACGCCGCATGCAATTTTGTTAAATTTATTTAACATATTTTTCTCCTTTTGGTTTTATCCAAAACATTTTGAGCTAAAAGTTAGCTTCTTCTTACATTATAGCATAATCAATAACCCCACAGCAAGCTACGGCCTATGTTGTTATCAAAAGAAAGTTGAGTTATAATGGTATTTATGGTAGACAAGCACGTTAATTTTTTTGCGCTTCAAAAGGCATGTGAAAAGCCCGGCTGCCCGCTTTGCACGATTATCAACGAGCGCATAGACCGCTACATAGACGGAATGCTTTTTGAGCATATTTCAGACAGAACTTTTAGAGCGCAGTACAGAGCCGCAGGCGGTTTCTGCAACAGACACGCAGAAGCATTGCTCTCTTATAGAGACGGCCTTGCTGTAGCAATTCTTGGAAGAGACACGCTTCAAGATTATCTTGCCGACTTTAAAAAGAAGAAAATACGCAAGCGCAAAGAAATCTGCCCTGCATGCGCTGAGCAATTAAGAATTGAAAAAGAATTTTTGACATTCATCGCTGAAGCGGAAGACAGCAAAAAAGCCAAAACAGAAGCTGCAGACAGCGAAGATATTCCACTGCCGGAGTTTTTCGTAAAAAGCCAGGGGCTTTGCATTCAGCATTACGCCAAGCTTATAACATACGCAAAAAAAGTGCCGAAGTGGCTCAAAGAATTTCAGGAAAACCGCTTCAAAGCACTTGAAGAGCGCACAAGCCGCTTTATTGAATTTTCAGCATGGGGCAGACAGCAGGACTTTGAGTCTTTAAGCCCTGCCGACAAGATTGTCTGGAAAGAACTAGCTGCCGCGCTGAGAGGGAATGTTTCGCATTAGAATTATCTACAGATTCAGTTTTATCAAGCGAAACGATGCAGTTTTCTTACGAAAACTGCAAGGCGGAATGCAAAATGTTTTCTCCGATCACGTTGTCGGTGCACTGTCATTGCCCGGCTAGACCGGGCAATCTTACCAGCGGATTATCGGGTCAAGCCCGATAATGACAATTTTTCCAGCCCGATAATGACAGTCTTATAGAATGTGCTTCAACAGTGGAATCTTCTTGATAATCCATGTAATTGCAAGACAGACGCAAATTACAGCGGCGCAATAAACAGCATTTACAATAATGTTTGTGCACCACGGAATTTCAGCAAGCCGCTTTGTAAGCATATGCAGAAAAATCTCATGAATCAGATAAATGCCGAGCGTGTTTATTCCTATAAAGCTTACAGCAGAAGCGGCATGACTGCCCTCTTTCAGTTTATAATTCATTGAAAGAACATAAATTGCAAGCACATTTATGAGCGTAAAAATCGAATCGTAGCTTGCAAAAACCATATCCCAGATGGCGTTCATCTTTCTGCTTTTTAGCACGCCGTAAGCGGCAAGGCATACACATGAAACTAAGATTGCGCAAACAGCGATAAGCTTAATATTCAAGCGCTTCTGCTCAATTTTTTGTTTTATTTCTTCCTGATAAAAACATGCAAGACCGCCAAGACAAAAATACATAAATGAATAAGCAAGAAGCCCTGCAAACGGGTTGAACATTCCGAAATAGACGCCTGCCGCATCATGCACAATTGCAGAGCAGACGCGCTCAATGCACATAATTCCAAGCGGAATTATGTAAGCAATTACAGCCATGTAAAGTATGCTTGCTTTGCTTGTGTCAAATGCGCCTTTAAGCACAGGAAAAAGTATATGAATGCATACAAGTGCGCCCATAAACCAAAGATAGCCGATCATATCCTGGCGCATATCCAGAAAAGCCTTGAAAAACTCAAGCGGTGTAAAACGCACATTATCAGTAAACATCATTATGGCAATTGTCAAAAGCGCCCAGATTGTTGTAATTATCACAAGACGGATTGTCTTAAAAATGTGTTTTTTCAAATCCAGCGGCTTGTTGAACAAAAGAAAACCGTTGCAGAAAAAAAACAGCGGTACGCCTGTTGAAAGAATTGAAATCACAAAAAAATTGAAATAAGTCTCAAAAGACGGTTCTACAAGAAAATTCTGTTTTATTATCAATCCGTGGTAAAAAACCACAAAAAAAATCGCCAGAGTTTTCAGTAAATCAATATTATAAAAACGCACCTTTTTTTCAGAAACATCACTCACCTTTCTGCTCCAAACAAATACAAATTGAACTTCAGTTTAGCATAGAATTCAAAAGAAATAAACACCACAAAAAATGGTACGTAATGGAGCTGAAATTCAAGCTGACCACAATTGCGAGCAAAGCGAGCACTCTTGTGGTCTAAGATTGGATTTCAGCGGAAATGAAGTGCCATTTTTTGTGCATGCTCAAGCTTATAGCTTATAATTTATTAGCTTGTACAAACAGCTTCATTTGGCTATACTTGCATTTGTGAATCTATTACGGGCTAGTCCCGAAAGGAATAAATAATGGCAAAAGAAAAGGTAATCTTAGCTTATTCAGGCGGACTTGACACCACTGTAATCATTCCGTGGCTCAAAGAGAATTACGACTATGATGTTATCGCTGTTTGTATCGACGTTGGTCAGGGCGATGACTGGAAAAAAATAAAAGACCGCGCGCTCAAAACAGGTGCAAGCGCATGTTATGTTGTTGACGCACGCAAAGAATATATCGAAGAATACATCTGGCCTGCTCTTAAGGCAAACTGTGTCTATGAAGACAAATATCTTCTCGGCACTTCTACAGCCCGCCCTCTCATCGGCAAAATTCTTGTTGAATATGCACGCCAGGAAGGCGCAAAAGCTATCTGCCACGGTGCAACCGGCAAAGGCAATGACCAGATTCGTTTTGAACTTGCAATCAAAGCATTTGCACCAGACCTTCATGTTATTGCTGCATGGCGCGATGCAAAATGGAATATGGACAGCCGCGAAGCTGAAATCAAATATCTTGAAGACCGCGGACTTGAAGTTCCAATGAAAAAAGACCAGTCTTACAGCCGCGATGAAAACATCTGGCATCTTTCTCACGAAGGTCTTGAACTTGAAGAAACCGAAAATGAACCGAACTGGAAGCACATGCTTCAGCTTACAACTGTACCTGAAGAAGCTCCAGAAGCAGGTGAATACGTTAAAATCGAATTCGAAAAAGGTATTCCTGTAAGCGTAAACGGCAAAAAAATGGACGCTCTTGAAATCATGCTTGAGCTTAACAAAATCGGCGGAAGAAACGGCGTTGGTCTTGTAGATATCTGCGAAAACCGCTGCGTCGGCATGAAGAGCCGCGGCGTTTATGAAACTCCGGGTGGAGCAATTCTTTATGCTGCACACGAAATGATGGATCACCTCTGTCTTGACCGCGACACTTACCACTACAAACAGCAGGTAAGCCTCCGCATGAGCGAGCTCATCTACGATGGCAAATGGTTCACAACTTTGATGGACGCTTGTATGGCATTTGTTGATAAGACACAGGAAACTTGTACAGGATGGGTAAACCTCAAGCTCTACAAAGGTTCTATCCGCGGTGCAGGCAGCCACTCAAAATACAGCCTCTACAACGAAAGCATTGCATCTTTCACAACAGGCGACTTGTACGACCACAAAGACGCACAGGGCTTCATCACATTGTTCGGTCTTCCATTAAAAGTAAGAGCCATGATGGAGCAGTCAGTTGGCGAAGGACAGGCTGTTAAAGAAAGCAAAAATCTCAAAAAAAGACCAACTGAGTAAAACACATATTGCTTAAAAACAGCAGTACTAATAATACCGAAAAGGTTTAAGGGGAAGGCAATACACGCTTCTGAAGCAGTTTTGCCTTCCCCTTTATTTTTAATTTTGTTAATTCTTGCTTTTACGGTTAAGTGTGGTAAACTATTATGTAATGCTTGATAAGATAACTTATAATATCGACTTTGATATTTGCGGAATTATACTTGATACAATTCTGATTACATATATTCTTTTTCTAAAGCACGACAAGACTTTGCGCGCACATCTCTTTCTGGCGCTTATGTATACGGTAGGCGCGGCACAAGTGCTGAACATCTTGACAGTCTTTACAGAAGCGTTTTTTCCGGCAAGACTTTGGATTATCAACAACGTTCTGGCAGTGCTGCACATTATTGCGGTAAATTCTCAGGCGCCGCTCTACTGCGTCTTTTTAGTTGCAATGACCACAACGCGCCGACGCCCGAATATTGTTAAAATGCTCATATTGTTTGCACCTGCGCTCATAGAGATGCTGCTCATCATGATATCGCCGTTCACCCATAAGTACATGTACTTTTTGTCTGACGGCACATATCATCATGGTCCATGGTGGAATTATCTTTATGTTGTTGCCGGCTTTTATGTGCTTTACGGGCTTTTCTTCATCTTATCAAAGAAAGACCAGTTCAGCCGCTCGCAGACCAAAATCTCGCTGACATATACAATCATGTCTTTAACAGGCTTTATGATTCAGGCGTTTTCACCAAAGCTTTTTGCGGTCGGCTTTTCAGTTTCACTCTCGCTTTTGCTGATTTTCCTTTCTATAAGGAATCCAGGAAATTTCATTGAGCCAAAGACAAATCTCTTCAACACAGAAGCCTTTATCGACAGGTTCAACGACTTATCAACGCTCACAGCAAAAGAGCACTACTTTTTGATTTTGCGCATTCAAAATACCGAAGACCTTTTTGACCAGTTCGGCATTGAACAGATTTATCATATATTGCGCGAGTATACCCACAATATTATGACCATCTGCAACGACTGCTCTTTGTACAAGCTTTTCAACGGTTGCGCCGTCTATTATTGCGCGTCAAAAAATGAGCTTGATGCAAAGCTGGAAGAACTGCAACATTTCTGCTCAAAGCCGTTCTTTCCTTCTAAAACAGACGGCACACAGGACATTGAATATCCTTTCAAGCTGCAATTCTATATAATTAAAGACTATACAAAGCTCCGCATTTTCAAGATGACCAACAACAAGTCTATTGATGACTTTTTGAACTTTTTAAGGTTCATCTTCATGCAGAATTATATTGAAGATAACACATGCCTTGAAATTACAGACGGAATGGAAAAAGACTATCTTGAATCTGTTGACATTCAGATTAAGGTTAAGCAGGCTATTGAATCTGAAAGCTTTGAGGTATTCATGCAGCCGATTTTTGACCTTAATTCAGGTTGCTTTACAAGCACAGAAGCATTGATACGCCTTAAAGACGATAACGGCAAGTATATTCCGCCGGACAAATTCATTCCGCAGGCTGAGCAGAACGGTGACATCGTAAAAATTGGCGAGATTGTGCTTAAAAAGGCGTGTCTTTTTGTCAAAGAAACAAACCTCATGCAGCTCGGCATTTCAAAAATCAATGTCAATCTTTCAATAACGCAGTGTATGCAGGACAATATTGTTAACAAGCTGATTTCGATAATTGATTCTTATTCGCTGCCGCATGATCTTTTTAGATTTGAAATTACTGAATCGATGATTGCCAAGAACGAGAAACTGCTTGTATATGTCATGAATCAGTTTCACAATCAGGGCTTTGAGCTTGCGCTTGACGACTACGGCACAGGCTATTCAAATACGGCAAGAATGATGCAGTACAATTATTCCGAGATAAAATTTGACAAGAGCCTTATTACAGAAATTGAGACTAACGAGGCAAAGCGCCTAGTTGTAAAGCACCATATTTCAATGCTGAAAGAAACTGGCAACACAACAGTGCTTGCCGAAGGTGTTGAAACAAAAGAGCTTGCCGAGCTTTTGCAAAAACTGAACTGCGACTACATTCAGGGCTTCTACTACGCCCGCCCGATGAACAGTACCCAGTTCAGAGAATTTTTCAACAGGCAGCTCAATCACAATGAACAAGCCCAAATTAACGCGTAATAGATAAGCACTGCCTTAGTGCATCATTGCGGCTAGTCTTGCGTAGCCGCGTTTCTGTGCCCAAGAAGTTGGAGTGTTGCCGAAAACGTCTTTAGAAGCTGAATCTGCGCCGTTTTCAAGAAGAAGCCTTACAGAAGAGGTGTTCTCAGAATTTGCGGCATAAAACAGCGCATTCTTTTTCTGATAGTCAAGCTCATTGATTTTGGCGCCGTTTGAAAGCAGCGTTTTCTGCACTTCAAGATAATCTTTAGAAGCCGCGCACATAAGAGGCGTTAAGCCTTTGTTTGTCTTAATGTTTGCGTCCGCACCGTAGCTCAAAAGCAGCTTAACCATAGCAGATGAATTGCGGTTTGCGGCAAAAAGCAGTGCGCTCTCGCCTTCTTTGTTTTTGGCGTTTACGTCTGCGCCAGATTTTGCAAGCAGCTCCACAGCTGCCATATCGTTCTGCGCGGCGGCAACCATAAGCACTGTGTAGCCTTCAGAGTCTTTTTTGTTAATGTCTTTTCCCAAAGGAATAAGCACTTCGGCGGCTTTTATGTCAGTTCTAACAATGCCATAAATAAAACCGGCAGAGCTTTTCTGCTTTATCTGAACAGCTTTTTTTACACTAGCCTGCACTTCCTGCTTTTTTATAGAAAGCGGACTTTTAAAAACTGTTAAAAGCTCAGTATTTCCTTTGTCTGCGGCAATTTCAGCAGGTGTTTTGCCGCGCGCATTCTTAATTGAATCATCTGCGCCTGAAGACAGCAGAAGCTTAGTCATATCTACATTGCCGTTTTCAACTGCATAATGAAGTGGCGTTGCGCCAGATTCGCCTTTAAGAGAAGCATTCGCTTTTGCTTTAAGCAGCAAGTCAGCCATGATAATGTCATTGTATTTTGCGGCATAACCCAAAGGAGAGAGACCTTCGTAATTGTCAATTGCGTTTATTTCTGCACCGGCTTTTATCAAAAGAGAGGCGGCATCATAGGCATGGTAACGCGCGGCTCTGGTCAAAGGCTTAAATCCCCAGCCTGTCTCACGTTTTAAGTCGATGCCTTTTGCGAGTATGCTGTTTATTTTGGAAACATCGTTATTTTCGATTGCCTGACCAAGAATTGCGTAATCTTTTTCTTCTACAGGCTGAACGGCTGGCGCTGCCTGTGCAGGCGCGGCTTGAGCCTCCTGCGCATGTGAACAAACACTAAAGCCCAACAAAAACAGGCAGCAGACTGCCGATACAGAAACAACCTTTTTCATATAAACCCACCCAAATTGATAAAACCTGTTTATTTATCGGCTGAAACAATTTGCAGGTTAAGCGGGTTAAGGCTGTTTACTCCACTACAGGCAGTTCTTTTACATCTAAATCATCTGTGAATGAATTGCAGATTTTGGCGACTTCGTCTTTTGCAGCAAGCACAGCTTCAACAATAGCAGGCTCAAGGCAGTTGCCGCTTAACGTTGAAATAAAAGAGAAAGATTCTTCCAAAGAATAAGCACGCTTGAAAGGCCGCGCGCTCAACAGCGCATCAAGAATATCGGCTGCGGTCATAACCCGCGCCACAAGCGGAATCTCTTCACCTATCAGCCTGAACGGATAGCCTGTGCCGTCCCAATGCTCGTGGTGAAAAAGCGCCA
>CAMJMF010000092.1 GCA_946406925.1 uncultured Spirochaetales bacterium
TTCTTTTCCGTGGTCGTTGATTTTTCCGATTGGAGAAATAACTGCTGCTGTGCCGCACAAGCCGCATTCTACAAAATCAGCAAGTTCGCTCTTGTTAATTTTGCGCTCTTCAACTTCCATGTTGAGATAATCTTTTGCAACCTGAACCAAAGAACGGCGTGTAATAGACGGAAGAATAGAATCTGATTTTGGTGTAACAAGCTTACCGTCTTTTGTTACAAAAAGAATATTTGCACCGCCTGTTTCTTCGATGTATGTGTGTGTTGCCGGGTCAGTGTACATGTTTTCAGCAAAGCCGTTGTTATGTGCATCAACAATGTTGTGCAAAGACATAGCGTAGTTAAGACCAGCCTTAATGTCACCAGTTCCATGAGGAGCGGCGCGGTCAAGGTCAGAAAGTCTTACTGTGATTGGTTTTACACCGCCTTTGAAATATGGGCCTACAGGTGTAACCAAAATGCGGAACTGATATTCCTGTGAAGGTTTTACGCCGATAACAGCGTCTGAACCGAACATATATGGGCGGAGGTAAAGAGTTGCGCCGCTCCCATAAGGAGGAACCCAGTCTTTATTTGCTTTGATAACGTCTAAACAAGCCTGAATGAAACGCTCTTTTGGGAAAACAGGCATTTCAAGTCTTTTGCATGAATTTTCCATGCGTTCAGCATTCATATCCGGGCGGAAAGTAACGATTCTTCCGTCTTGAGTTGTATATGCTTTAAGACCTTCAAAACAGGTCTGTGCATACTGCAAAACGCCGGCACATTCAGTAATGCATACGGTTGCGTCTTTTGTAAGTTTGCCGTTGTCCCATTTTCCGTTTTTGTAATTGGCAACAAAACGCTTGTCTGTCTTCATATAGCCGAACGGCAGGTTGCCCCAGTCAAGATTTTTCTTTCCCATAATGAACCTCTATCTTTGATTTATAGCTTGGCTATGCCGAGCATAACTTTAATTGCAATTGATTTACTTTAGTATAAATGCAGTTTTTTGTAAACGCCTTTATAGTAAATTGTTAGTTTAAAAAAACAAACAGCTCTTTAAGTTCTATTTACTTTCTTGCGACAGGCTTTACAAAACGGATGCCGCGCATCAAAAGTGCATTTATAAGTGTCTCAAAATATCCTTTGTACATAGCTTCTGTTTCTTCATGGTCATGAATCAGAATAAGCTGTTCGGCTTTTGTGCCTTCTGGAGCAGCCCCGCAGTCTGGTGCATCGCCATAAGGAGAACCAAAGCGCACATTAGCTTTTGAAATGGAATCTTCTACAGTGAAGCCGGTATTCGGTCTAACCTGCCATTCTGCATAGTCAAAAGTCCATTTTGTGTCATAGCCGTCACCCTGATTTTTCTGAACACCGCCTTTTTCATATTCCGCAGGCAGAATATTGCTGTGATCAAGCTGTGTAAATCCATGTTCTTTTAAGTATTCCTGCAAAGCGGCTTCGTTTTTTCCGCCTTTGTCGCCAAAAGGAAAACGGAACAATTTATACGGGCGCTTTACTCCGGCGTCTTTGTACAAAGCTTCAAGAATTTCCTCAGCCTTTTCAATTTCCTCAATTGCCTGTTCCAAAGTCAGCTCGCTGAAATGTGGATGAGTCAGACTGTGATTTTGAATAAGAATGCCGTGCTTCAAAGCATAAATTGCATTTTCTCTGAAATATTGAACGCGCTCGCACCAACAGAACATAACAGGTTCTATTTTCTTCTTATTAAGAAAGTCAACTATAGAAGGTGTAAGTTTTGAAGGGATATCATCAATAGTTAAATAAGCTGGTATCATAGAATCAGTTTACTATCGTTTTACTCAAAACTCAAGAAGCGTTTTATGCAAATCGATGATGCTTATTTCTTTTGGAAAATCTTTTTTTGTGGAACAGACGGAAAAAATGCAGTCTTCTTTCGGCATGTATGTCTTGCAGAAAAAATTTGTGCGTTTTTCTTCTATTATAACTTCATCATTTAAGGCGGAAAACTGGGCAAGCGGCTGCGCGAGTCCTTTGCCGATTGCCTTGATGTAGCTTTCTTTTCTAGTCCAGATTTTGCTGAAAGCTAAGTCTGTGTCTTCTTTGGTTTTTTGTGAAAATATCAGATCCTGCTCGTCTTGGGCAAAGCATTTTTTGCACAAGCCTGAATTGCACTTTCTTATAGTTTCTATGTCAACGCCGATTGCAGAGGATGAAACCCCTGCCGCTGCATAATTTCCGGCATGAGAAATGCTTATAAATACAGACGGTTCGTTTTTAATGGAAGGTGAGCCGTATTCGTTGCGGATAATCTCTGCCGGAAGCGGAATCTGACTGTTTGTGCGGCGCAATGCCTCATCAAGCAGAAGGGCGGCGCCAAGCGAGCGTGCCTTTCCGCTTGGGTACGTGTATGCCAAAGCTCTTTGCTGACGCTCTTTAGACGCAAATTGCAGAGCCCTTTCAAAAAGAGAAGAGTCGGTCAAAAAGTCGATGGACGCTAAAAAGATGTACATCTCTTTTTTAGTGTGAGCCGCAATTATGGCTGCCGCATCCGTTGTCACCGCATTTGTGGCCTTCTTCGTGTTCATGGTCGTGGTGGTCACATTTGATGTTCGGGTTAAATATAAGTCTGCCTGCTGCAAAAGAGGCTGCCGCTTCATCGGCGCTGCCTTTTACGCCGCCGTAAACTTTGATGCCGGCTTCTGCCAGTGCTGTCTGTGCGCCGCCGCCGATTCCGCCGCAAATAAGGGCATCAGCTTTGCTGTCTTTTAAGAAGCCTGCAAGAGCGCCGTGTCCGCTTCCGTTTGTCTGTTCAATTGAAGATGAAACAATTTTGCCGTTTTCAATGTCATAGAATTTAAATGCTGCGGTATGCCCAAAATGCTGGAATACTTCGCCGTTTTCGTAAGTTACTGCTACTCTCATAATGTTTTCTCCTTTTTTGCGTAGGTTTTCTATACTGATTTTTTTTGTGGCGGCTTTCGGACAGTTCTGTTTTCCACAGAATTGCCTTGCCGAACCGTCGCATAAAATAAAATTACCGCCTTTTATAAGCAGTTTTTTGCCGTTTACAAGACTGTCTGAAATTTTGAAGCGTGCATTTTCGTAGATTTCTGTTATTGTGGTTCTTGAAACACCCATTAACAATGCACAGTCTTCATGGTTTTTCTTTTCAAAATCAACAAGTCTTATGACTTCAAATTCATCATGTGTAAGAATTACAGTTTCTTCTGTTGTTGAGTCTTCTGCTCTAAATAATGAGAATCTTGGTTCGCAACAGATTCTTCTGCATCGTTTTGGTCTTGCCATTTTGGTTTTTCCGACATATGTCGAAATTAATATAACATATAGGTACAGTTTAATCAAGCTAAGTAATAGTTCAATTATTTCTAGCAAAAAAGAAATAGCAGTTGTATAATATCAACATAGATGGCTTTAGGAGGGATTATGAAAAAAATTATTGATTCTGCCGCTTTTAGATTTGCGGCACTTTTGTTGTTGTGTTGTTTTGTTATAACCAGTTGTGCAACAACTTCTTCTGCAAAAATCCCTGTTTTTGAATTAGATGCTGAAAACGGTGTCTATAAAGTTGCTGCCGTTTCTTATGGCTCTGATAGTAAGCAGAAATTTGATATTTATCTGCCGGCAGATTATAAGGCAAAAGATTCGCTTGATATGCTGGTTTATATTCATGGTGGTGCATATTATAGAGGCAGCCGTTATGACCAGAATGAGATCTGCCTTGAACTGGCTAGAAACGGTGCCGCGGTTGCAATAATGGATTACCGCCTTGTCTCGCCGACGAACAATATTTTTCTTAAAGACATGTTTGAAGATGTCTGCACTGCAATAGACAAAATCGCCTTTGTCTGCGAGGCAAATAATGTAAAGCTTGATAAAGCTGCTGTTATGGGAATTTCTGCCGGTGCGCATTTCGCTTTGCTTTATTCCTATAAGATGAAAGAAACAAGCCCGCTTAACCTGGTTTTCTGTGTGGATTATGTCGGCCCTGCTGATTTGAAAAATGATGATTTTATTGGAAAAATTGAAGATGATAGGTTTGCACAGCTTGGAAAATTGCTTAAAAAGCGTCTTAAAGTTGAAGTCATGAAAGATGCGATTCCTTATTTCATAGAATATTCTCCAATTGAATATCTGGAAAAAACAAGTGTTCCTACAATCTGTGCTTATGGCAAAAAAGATGATATTGTGCCTTTCAGTGTCTGCGAATCACTTGTTAAAAAATTCGACAGTCTCGGCTGCACTTATGAGTTGACGGTGTTCCCTAACAGCAACCATGGTTTAGACGCACCTGAAGACATTCATCTGCGCGATGTTGTCTTTGACCAGATACAGGACTATATGAAGAAATACTTCTAATCCGAATTAATCTGCATGTTTTTGCAAAATCTTGAAATTTTTGCAAACAGTGTACTTTTTTAGCAAATTATGCTTCCCAAAACAGGCAAAAAACGATAGTATAAGCTCTCTTGAGTCTGCAGATAAATCTGCATGGAACGGTTGTATCAATTATTACACCGTATAATAGCAAAGCATAAAAGCTGTGCGTCGTTAGTTTTTTCCTGTTACAGAGGGGCTTGCCCTTGATGATTTCCGGTTCATGAATTGTGCGATATACAGCAAAGTGCTAAAGGATTGAACATGGAAGAAACTATTTCTTTTGAAGACCTCGGTCTTGACGAAGAAACCCTCGCAGCCGTTGCTGCAAAAGGTTTTGAACAGCCTTCTCCGATACAGGTGCTGGCAATACCGCGCCTTTTGAACGGAGATGCAAACATTATTGCAAAAGCCAGAACTGGTACTGGTAAAACCGCCGCTTTCGGCATTCCACTTGTACAAAAAATCAAAGAAGACAAAGGCAAAGTTTGTGCACTTGTACTTACTCCTACACGCGAGCTTGCGCTTCAGGTCAGCAAGGAAATTGACTCGCTTCATTCGGGCAAATACCCGCGCATCACTTCTGTTTATGGCGGTGCAGGCATGGGCGAACAGCTTAGAGCTCTCCGTCGCGGCGTTGAAATTGTTGTAGGAACACCGGGCCGTGTAAAAGACCATCTTGAACGTGGCTCGCTTAATATAGCAAATATCGATTATTTCATTCTTGATGAAGCTGACGAAATGCTCGATATGGGCTTCATCGAAGACATTGAAGAAATCTTCAGCAAGGCAAACCCGGACAGCCGCGTTCTGCTTTTTTCAGCAACAATGCCGCAGCCTATTTTGAACATTGCGGCGCGCTTCATGGGCGATTATGAAATTGTAGAAGAAGAAGCCCGCCCTGAAGAGCCTGTGCTTACAGAACAGCGTTACTGGGTTGTGCGCGAAAGCGAGAAAATCAACGCGCTCGTCCGCTTAATCGATATTTCAGACGAATTTTACGGCTTGATTTTTACACAGACTAAGTCTGATGCCGACATGGTTGCAAAAGAGCTTGATGACCGCGGCTATCAGGCGGCTGCTCTTCACGGCGACATTGCCCAGGTTCAGCGCGAAAAAATTCTTGCCCGCTTTAGAAGCAAAAAAACACGCATTCTTGTTGCAACAGACGTTGCTGCCCGAGGTATAGACGTTACAGGGCTTTCGCATGTTGTTAACTATGCAATGCCTTTTGACGGACCTACTTATATTCACCGTATAGGCCGTACTGGCCGCGCCGGCGCAAAAGGAATGGCGTTTACACTTGTCCGCCCGGAAGAGCGCAGAAAAATCAATTATCTTAAAAAAGTTTCAGGCGGAAACCTTGAAGAAGCAGAAATTCCTTCTATTGATGAAGTATTGACTGCAAAGAAAAAGCGCCTGTTTGATGAAACACTGCGCCGGCTTGGACTTGCACAGCCTGAAATTGCAGCTTCTGATTTTGAGGACGAAATCGAAGAAAAAGAAGTTGTTGCAGAAGAGCCTTGTGCAAATCTTGAGAACGAAGTAATTGTTTCTTCTGAACATGAAGAACCTAATGATGAAGCTGCTGTTTTTGGTGATGTTTCAGACTCACTTGATGATTTGCTTAACAGCGCAGATGAAGACGGAATTGAAATTCCTGCAACTATAGAGATTTCGGCTAAAAAAGAAGCCGCAAAGCCTTCGCTCAAAGCAGCCTCAAAAGATTTTGTTGAATTTGCAGAGCAGCTCTGCAAAGACCAGGAACCGCTTGCTGTTGTTGCGGCTTTGCTTGAAGAACAGTTCGGCGAACAGCTTGACCGCAGCCGCTACGGAAACGTAAGCACTTTCGGCGGTGCGCCGCTTTCAAAGCAGATCCGCCTTTATGTAAGCCTTGGACGCCGCGACGGAATGGGCCGGCCGGAAATTGCGCGTTTCTTTGCAAGCCTGCTTCATATTCCGGGGCGGCTTGTTGACCGCATTGAAGTTACTGAAAATTTCTCACTCGCAAGCTTACCGCCAGATGCAGCTATGCGCGCACTTGATATGGCAAAACGCGACAGACAGCTTCCTCACATGCACATAGACACAAAGGCAAACGATTTTGCCGAAGTTTCAGGACGCCGCGGCGGCAGAAATTTCCAGGGCGGAAAACGCTTTGACCGTCCGTTCAGACAGGAAAGGGGAGACCGCGGAGAACGCCGCGGAGGCTTTGACCGCGGTTCAAGACACGAAGGCACTGCAAGACATTCAAGACAAAAAGAAATGATGCCGATGCAGTACCGCACAAGCAACGCAAGTCTTTATAAGAAACACAAGAATTGTGATTAATTAATCAACAACCTCGCCGCAGAGCAGCGAGGTATGTTGTTCTTAAAAGGTATTGCAGTCGGGTTTAATACCCCTTTTTTCGCCCCAGAGGGGCAGGGTATTAAACCCTCCGTACGAATAACCCGTGAAACGGCACCTGTTTTTTGCAGCGTGCCGTTTTTTTATGCACCCTGGCACGTACAGTACATAAAATCAGGGCTGAAATAGAACTTCAATTGCGGAGAGGGGCGTTCCAATGAATGCGCGGTTATGTAGGTTTCGTTTCCTTTTATCTCGTATTCGGCTTTTGAAACAAGGGTTATGTCATTCAAAGCGTCAATGATTTTTGTCTGTTTGTTGTAACCGCTGCATAAGGTCAGAACTGTAATTCTTTCATAATAATCTGCCGCGCAGATCCGCGATATTTCCTGTATAAAGCGTGTCTTTGATTTTGTAATAAAATGAATATGGTTTTTCTTTTCATAAATATGAAAATTATTGTCAAAATCTACAAAAACAGAAAGAGGTTCTTTGCACTTAATTTCAAATGCGTCTGAAGAATAAAAAGTATAACTTCCATCAAGGTGCCAGATATTCGGATTTTTTCTGCATGTTATAAAGATAAACAGAAATAAAATGCCTGTGACAAAAATTGCGATTTTCCTCTTCATAAATCAAATTATAAAAAAGAAATATGTCAAAATTATGGCAGAATTAAAATTTTCTTCTGCAAATTGAATCTTTGTGAAATTAAAGAAACCTATGAAGGCAAAGGTTGTTATCAATGTAACAAGTTTTACAAATTACATAGGAGTATCACAAATGAAAAAAATCACAATCTGTCTTTTTATTGCATTTATCTGTGCCGCAGCTGTTTTTGCTCAGAGTGCTGCACGCACAATTTCTGTAAGCGGCAGTGGTTCTGTTAAAGTTCCTTCTGACATGGCAAAGCTGACCTTTTCAGTTGTTACAAAAGAAGCTTCCGCAATTGCTTCGGTTCAGAATAATGCCGCCAAAATGAACAAGGTCTATGCCGCGCTCAAGAAAATCGGAATTGAAGAAGCAAATATTTCAACATCTAACTACAGCCTGTATCAGGAAAGTTACTACAGAGACGGAAAAAATGAGCCGGGTCAGTATGTTACATCAAATAACATTATTGTTGTGCTTGACGATGTGGAAAAATCGGGGCTTGTAATTGATACTGCAATTTCTGCCGGCGTAAATCAGATGAACGGCATTTCGTTCCTTGTAAAAGATTCGAAAGCTGCGCTTGACCAGGCGCGTGTTCTGGCATTCCAGCAGGCAAAAGAAAAAGCCGAACTTTTTGCAAAAGAAGCCGGCTGCAAACTCGGCAAAGTTATTACAATTATGGAAAATTCCGGCTCTTATCCGGTTGTGCGCGAAATGGCAGACGGCATGGCAAAAGCCTACGCAAATTCCACAACAATTTCAGCCGGAGAAGACGCAGTAACTGCAACAGTTTCTGTTGTGTTTGAACTGAAATAACGGCTGAATCAAAACCTGCCCACAAAGCCCGCACTGCAACTTGCGGGCTTTTTTTTACAGACGGGCTTCTATGACAAGTTTCTCAATTCAATTTTTATTTGACGTACCCTATAATATAGGGTATCATTTGTATCGAGAATGAAAAGGGAATTTATAGAAACTCCATCATTTACAAAAAAGTGGTTCGCATTGGGATTTACAGATGATGATCTTGCTGAACTGCAACAGTTTCTCATCAAAAATCCCGAAGCAGGAAATACAATGGTTGGTACTGGCGGACTGAAAAAGATTCGCTATGCCTTTGAGGGTAGAGGGAAAAGCGGCAGTGCCAGAGTCTGTTATGTTGATTTTGCGTGTTTTGAGAAAAACTATTTAATTCAAGTTTTTTCAAAAGACGAAAAGCAAAATCTAACAGATTCAGAGAAAAATGCGGTTAAGAAAGTTGTGTCACTATTGAAAGCAGAAGCTGTAAAGAATTGGAGGCAGGAACATGAGTGAATTTTTTGACGAATTGATGACTGGCTTGAATGAAGCGGTTGAAATTGAACGCGGTAATCTGAAAGGCAGAAAAACTGTCTATGAGATTCAGCCTGTAAAAAAATATAACAATACTCAAATTAGAGAGATACGCACTTCAATTGGTATGACCCAAGGTTTGTTTGCTGATTATATGGGCGTTTCTATAAAAACTGTTGAAGCATGGGAAAAAGGAACTAACCACCCGACTGGAACTGCCTGCAGATTAATCAGTTTGCTTGAGAATAAAACGTTTACAACTTTGCCGTTTGTTCATAAAACTGCGATTGTTTAAGATTTCCCATTTTTTGCTTATAAAACTATGATTAACACAACCTTATGCTACATTGAAAAAGCTGACTCGTATCTGATGATTCACCGCACAAAAAAAAAGAATGACTGCAACCACGATAAATGGATCGGCATCGGCGGCAAATTTGAAGAAGGCGAAAGCCCGTTTGATTGTGTGCGCCGCGAAGTGTGCGAAGAAACCGGGATAGTTCTTAAAAAAGCAGAATACCGCGGAATTGTTACCTTTGTTTCGCGCGAAACTGCAAAGTCAGGTAAGCCTGCGCCTGAAACCTATTACGAACTTATGCATCTTTTTTGGTGCTGTGACTTTGAAGAGCCTGCCTCGCTTGCCGCCTGTGACGAGGGCGAGCTTGAGTGGGTTCCAAAAGCAAAAATGAACGAGCTTCCGCACTGGCAGGGCGACGAAATCTTTCTTGATTTATTGAACAAAAAAGTACCGTTTTTTTCACTTAAACTGGAATATCTGGACGGCAGACTTATCAACAGTGTGCTTGAATAAATGACTTGTCTGGCGGTCTGTGCAGACGCATCGCTTTAAAGCACTTTCCTAATGCGCCTAAAGAATTTGAGGAGAAAATATGAAAACTGTTGTAAAAGAATTATCTTACGAAAAAGTGCTTGCGCTTAAGCCTCAGAAAACCAAAAAGCCGATAAAACCCGGCCTGCTCTGGCGCTGGCTTATGAAGACGCTCGGCAAAGGCGAGCTGAAAGCCGCAAATTTCAAGGCAAATTATATCGGCATGGAAAAACTCGGCAAAGAACCGTGCCTTATTCTTATGAATCATTCGTGCTTTACGGATTTGATAATTGCAGAAACTGTTTTTGCCGACCGTCCGATGAACATTGTGTGCACGAGCGACGGTTTTGTCGGCAAAAATACACTTATGCGGCATCTCGGCTGCATTCCCACAAATAAATTCGTTACAGATTTTGTGCTTGTAAAAAACATGAAATACGCGCTGGAAAAACTCCGGACGTCGGTTTTGATGTATCCTGAAGCAAGCTATTCTTTTGACGGAACGGCTACGCCTTTGCCTGAAACTCTCGGTAAGTGCATTAAACTTTTGAATGTGCCTGTAATTATGATTAGGACATACGGCGCGTTTGCCCATGACCCGCTTTATAACAATCTGCAGAAACGCAAAGTAGATATAAGTGCTGATGTGAAGTATCTTTTGTCGCCAGAAGACATCTCAAAAAAATCGGTTGATGAGCTGAACGCGCTGCTCAAAAACGAATTTACGTTTGACAATTGGAAGTGGCAGCTTGATAACAAGGTTCGCATAACAGAGCCTTTCCGCGCTGATTATTTGAACCGTGTTCTTTATAAATGCAGCTGTTGCGGTACAGAAGGCAGAATGCTCGGTAAGGGCACAAATCTTTCCTGCTCAGAATGCGGCGCAGTCTGGACTCTTACAGAATACGGAACTTTGGAGCAGGCTTCGCCTTCAACATGTTCTTCCGCTTTTAATCAGCCGCTGACTTTTAGCAGTGTGCCCGAATGGTTCAGCTGGCAGCGTGATCAGGTTCGAGCAGAAATTGCCGACGGTACTTACCGGCTTGAAGTTCCAGTAGAAATTTACATGATGGTAAACACAAAAGCAATTTATCACGTAGGTGCCGGCAGACTTGTACACTCCGAAAAAGGTTTTGTCCTTGACGGCTGCGACGGAAAGCTGCACTACGAGCAGGGACCGCGTGCAAGTTACAGCCTTTATTCCGACTATTACTGGTACGAAATCGGTGACATGATTTGCATTGGCGGCATGAAAACGCTTTATTACTGCTTTCCAAAACAGTCAGGCGATATAGCCGCCAAAACCCGCATCGCCACAGAAGAATTGTACAAACTGGCGGTGAGCCGTTAGTTCCTATCTGAAAACTCTGTCTTATAGCTCGTTGTAAAAGTTTCTCCAATTCAGTATATTAGAAGAGAAATTGTACTTAATAGGAGATTATATATATGTCAGAAACAATGCACGCATTGGAAAAGAACCCTAAATGGCAGGGTCGTCGTGGTCCGGTTGTTCTTGTAA